>DASSOW010000510.1:0-4424 GCA_035700175.1 Gemmatimonadales bacterium
GATCGACACATCCGCCTCGCCTGGACGCCAGACGCTGCCCCCCGGATCGCCGTGCTGGAGCATCGCATCCACTTGAGGTCCTGACACACCGGGATACGGAACGGTCTCCGGATTCACGGTGCACCAGTTGGGATCGCCCGCAGTTCCCTTCTCGTTGCCGATCCACCGCACGTCGGGTCCCGCATCAGAAAAGATCACCGCCTCCGGCTGCAGCCGGCGCACCGTCTGATGAATACGCTCCCAGTCATAGACCTGGTGCTTGCCGTTCGGCCCCTCGCCGTTGGCGCCGTCGAACCAGACTTCGGTGATGGACCCATACTGCGTGAGCAGCTCGGTCAGCTGCGCGATGTAGAAATCGTTGTACCTCGGTGAGTCCCCATAGCTCGGCTCGTGCCGGTCCCAGGGCGAGAGATACAGCCCGGCACCAAGTCCCTCCGCTCGGCACGCCTCAGTGAACTCGCGTACCACGTCGCCGTGGCCATCACGCCATGGGCTCGACGCGACGCTGTGTGCGGTCAGCGCGCTGGGCCAGAGGCAGAAGCCGTCGTGATGCTTGGCCGTGAGGATGAGTGAGCGGAATCCGGCGCGCTTCGCGACGCGCGTCCACTGCCGAGCGTCGAGCGCCGAGGGACTGAAGAGCGACGGGCTCTCGGTCCCGTCGCCCCATTCACGATCCGTGAAGGTGTTGATCCCGAAATGGAGAAACAGCGCCCGTTCGGCGCGCTGGTATCTGAGCTGTGCCGCGGTGGGCCGGGGCCGCATGCGAGGCAACCGCGGCAGGAAGAGGCTCGCGCCGGCAGCGGCGGATGCAAGGAGAAAGGGGCGACGGTGCATGGGGCGAGGGTCGAAGGACGAGTTGGTCGAGTTTCGCCCGATCGTCACCCCGACGAAAGCCGGGGTCCGGGACGCAATTCCAGTGGGACAATAGCGAAGGAGAACGGTCCAGTGCACGGCGTGACGAGCAGAGATCGCGCTCTAGACCCCGACTTTCGTCGGGGTGACGTACACGCGACCTTCGCGCTGCCCATCCTGCCCATCCTGCCCATCCTGCCCATCCTGCCCATCCCTTCGCTGCGCTCAGGACAAGCCTGCCCATTCCTTCGCTGCGCTCAGGACAAGCCTGCCCATCCTGCTCACTCCACAAACCTCTCCGCAATCCCCGGCGCCATCCCCACGAACGGCGCATCGCTGTTGCAGAGCAGCGCCACCACGATGTGCTCTTCGGGATAGATAACGAGAAACGCCGTACCGCCCACCGACCCGCCGGAATGGCTCACCCGCGTGCGCCCCTTCCCATCCTTGCCGACAAACCAGCCGATGCCGTACTCCGACCGGGTGCCCTTCTTCATCAGTTGCGGAGTCCACAGCAGATGGCGCGTGGAATCAGCCAGCAGCTTCCCTTCCAACAGCAACTCGCCAAATCGCGCCAGGTCCTCGGTGGTCGAGAGAAATCCGCCGCCCGCCCACTTGTAGCTGTTATCCACGTACGGTGCGTTCACCACGCCGCTGTCGGCCGAGCCGGTGTACCACCGCGCACGAAACGGCACGATGCTGTCCACATAATCCGCGACCGTGTGCGTCATGCCAAGCGGCGTGAAGACGCTGTCCTGCATGAAACGGAGGAAGGGAATGCCGCTCGCCTTTTCCACTACCGCGCTCACCAGGTTCCAGCCATAGCTGGAGTACGCGAACTTCGTTCCCGGCTCGAACAGCAGCGAATCATTCTCAAAGATCTTGAGCCCATCCATGACGTTGGCGAAGTGGTCCTTCATCAGGAACTCGTCGCCCTTGTAGTGACGGATGCCGGCCAGGTGACCGGCTACCAGCCGGGTGCTGATGGGCCAGCGCTTCTTCGGGAACGACGGAACGTAGCGCTGCACCGGCGCGTCGAGGTCCAGCTTGTGCGCGTCCACCAGCAGCCCGACTGCCACGCTGGTGAGCGGCTTGGAGACGCTGCCCACGCGAAATCGGGTGAGCGCGGTGACGGGCACTCGCTGTTCCACGTCGGCCCAGCCGAAACCCTCGCTCCAGAGCACCTTGCCCTCGCGCATCACCGTGATGGATGCCCCCGGCACGCCGGCCTTCTCCATGCGGCGCACCAGCGAATCACGGATCTGGCGGATGAGTGCCGAGTCGGTGGTGGCGTGGCCGGCGACAGCATACGGTGCGTCCTGCGCCCGCACCGGCGCGCAAGGCAGTACTGCCAGCATCATGAGCAGCGGGAACGCGCACAAGCGTCTCATTGAAAGAAGAAGTCCTCGGTTGGAGTGTCGGGCGGTGTCTCCGGTTCAGCGTGGCTGCCCCGTGAGCCGCCCGCCGGGAGCGAAGCGGCGAGCAGCTCGGCGAAGTCAGGGGTATCAGTGTCCCACTGCTCCCGCTCGCACCGGATCACGCGGGTCTCGAACGGGGAACTGGCCATGATGACGATGAAGCGATCGGCCTCCTCTCGGCGCACCCGCTTGCGCTCGACGAAGGTCCACGGAATGCCGCCGCCATCCACGTACTCCCGCTCGCTCACGTGGCCTCGACATGAAAGGAGGGATTCTCGATCACCCCCAGCAGGTTGCCGAAGGGATCGCGCACCGAGCCGATCCTGATATCGCCACCTACGTCCTGCACCGGCTCATGGTCGGTCGCGCCCAGGTCGATCAGCCGGGCATACGCCGCGCCGGCGTCCGCAACGCCCCAGTAGGCAATCCCCGCCTCGGCACGGTCGTGCATGGCGTGTTCGTCCGGGGTGATCCCCAGCTCAAACCCGCCCACGTTGAAGCCCACGTAGAACGGCTCATCGAAGTACGGATCAATCTCCAGCACCTTGCGATACCACTCGCGCGCCGCGCTGATATCGCGCGCGCTGTACTTGGCGGTGCGGAGACCCAGGAAGGGTTTGGGGGGCATAGGGTGGTTCCTTGTTGGGTCGCGGGTCGCGGGTCGCGGGTCGCGGGTCGCGGGTCATCGGTCGTCGGTCTTCAACAGCGATGTCACTCTGAGGCCGCCCTGCCGGCCGAAGAGGCGGAGCTCGAAGGACGCTACGGCCCCTTCGCTTCGCTCAGGGTGACAGCTTCCGAGTCCTTGACGACTGACGACTGCCGACTGCATCACAGTAACCCCATCTCTCCCAGCACCCGCTCCAGTTCCCCCGCGCCCCTGAAGTGCACCGTCTGCATGCCGAGGGCGGTGGCGGGGGCCAGGTTCTGGGGGCGGTCGTCCACGAAGAGCGACCGGGCGGGGTCGGCCTGGGCCAGCGCCAGGCTTCGCTGGAAGAAGCGTCGTGCCGGTTTGCGCACCCCGAGCCAGCAGCTGCTGAGGAACGCCGAAAAGTACGGCCGCAAGCCGAACGACGCGATACGATGAATGTTGAGCAGCTCCGACTCGTTGTTCATCGTCATCAGCGTGAAGCGTGCGGAGGCATGCAGCCGTGCGACCAGTGCGATCGTCGCCTCATCTGGCTGGCTGCGCGCCAGCATGAAGGCGACAAATGCCTCGCGCGAGAAGTCGCGCGGACGGTAAAAGACGGTGACGTCCAGGTATTCGTCGAAGTCGAGCTGTCCTGTCTCCCAGTCACCCAGTACCTCTTCATGCCGGGCCTCCATGTCTTCCTCGATGCCGAATTCCTGGCGCGCGGCGGCGCGATCCCCGGAGTCCCAGCCATTGGTGCCGAGCACACCGCCGATATCAAAGAAGAGGTGGGTGAAGCCGGCGCCGGGCATGTCAGTCGGGCTTGTAGCGGAGGTGAAAGCTCAGGCGGGTGGTGTCGGTAGGCGGCGAGGCGGGCGTGAAGTGCACGGCCACCGCGGAGGTGTCCATCCCGACCAGCGGTGCAGAGGCTGGAGGTCGCACGGTGAGCGTCACCACGGCATCGGCGTCAAGCAGCTCACTGCTCGAGAGCGTGATCCGGAATCGGCCATCGTCACCGGTCTCCATCGAATCCTGCGCCAGGACCGGTGCAAAAGGGGCCCGATATGCCACCGCAGTGACCATCGCCTTTGCTACGGGCTCGCCCTGCGAGGTGAGGACGCTTCCTTCGATCAGGCCGCCACTCGCCGGCGCATGCAGCTCGGTGGTGCTGCAGGCGGTGAGGAGGAGTGACAGGATGAAAATCGTACGCACGGATGCTCCTGCTGTGAGCTATGAGCTACGAGCTATGAGCTATGAGCTATGAGCTACGAGGGGTGAGAGGTATCATCGCTCAGCTCTCAGCTCTCAGCTCTCAGCTCTCAGCTCTCAGCTCTCAGCTCTCAGCTCGCAGCTCGCAGCTCGCAGCTCGCAGCTCGCAGCTCATTCAGCGCGCTCCGGAATAATGATCCAGAGCAGGATGTACACGAAGATCCCGGGGAAAGCGGCCGAGACCACCGAGAGCAGGACGTAGAGGACCCGCAGCAGCGTGGGATCCTTGTCGAAATATTCCGCGATTCCACCGATGA
>DASSOW010000511.1:0-2075 GCA_035700175.1 Gemmatimonadales bacterium
ATGACGCCCAGCGATGATGAGCCCGGCCAGTGTCACCAGTGCGGCCGCGCCCTGCCATTGCCAGCCGTGTCCCCAGCTCGTGCCCGTCAGGATTGGTTGCGCGGTGGCCCAGGTGAGCGGGTCACCCGGCATGCTGAACGCGCGCACCTGGAAGAAGAGCTTGAGCGCGAGCGACGGCAGCAGGACCAGCGCAGCGAGCACGCCGCCCACTCGGCCCCGCTCGACCAGCTGGCGGGTCAGGTCCGGGCTGGCAGCGCCCAACCGGCGCCGGACAAGCGCCACGAACACCAGCACACCGACGAGCGGGAAGAGCGCGAGGAAGCCGACCCAGCGCACTGGAGCGGCGGCATCGATCAGCGGTGTGGGGTCCATTGGGAGAGGCGCTGTGCGCATAGCGCTCAGCGCTAAGCGCTCAGTCCGCCGAGTGATCCCGTGACACGGCGGCCGACGCCGCAGCGTTGTCTCCACCCGATGCGCCAACCGTAAAGACGAAATCCCCGGCGGCAGGATGGCCATCACGCCCGGCCGAGCGCCAGCGTACCGTGTAGCGCCCGTCGGCCAGCTTGCCGGTAATGGGAATGGTAAGCGACAGCGAGTCCGAGCCGGCCACCGGCTTTCCCATGGGCACAGGGCTGCTGTCCGGACCCATCAGCTGCACGCGTGAGAGTGCTGCCTCGGGACGGGCGCTGAAGATGAGCAGGATCTGCGACGGCGCATTCTTGAGCGCGCTGTCCGCTGCAGGTACACTGGCCTTGAGTTGCAGGTGCGTGAAGGCAAAGCCGGCCAGCAGCAGCGTGGCTCCGGCCAGGGTGGCGAGTTTGAGGGGTCGAAATCGGGACGTACGCACGTGAGACGGTCCTTGATAGAGCGGAAGGCTGAAAGCTAAAGGCGTCAGGCGCTCTGCGCTAAGCGCTCAGCGCTTCCCCCTTCCCTCTCCCCGCCCTATACTACAGAAACCAATGTCCGACGCCCGGGGCCGAGCGGTCCCGGGCCCTGTGTTTATTGTCCCTTATCGATACTCCCATGATCCGTGAAATGCGTGAGAAGCTGGGCCAGGAAATTGACGAGCTCAGCCGGGAACTGAACGTGACACTTCCGCAGGCCATTGCCCAGGCGGTGGAGCTGGGCGACCTGCGGGAGAATTCCGAATACAAGGCGGCGCTCGAGCGCCAGCAGTTCGTCCAGGCCCGGCTGGGCCAGTTGCATGCCCGGCTCAACCAGCTGACCCAGCTGGCCAACACCGAGGCGCCCATCGACCGTGTCGGGCTGGGGTCGCGGGTGACCGTGCTCGACCTGGAATCGGACGAGACCGACACCTACATGCTGGTGCTGGCAGAAATGATGGATATTGACGCGGGCCACATTTCCCTCGCATCCCCGCTGGGCCGCGCGCTCAAGGACCGGCAGGAGGGGGAGGAGATCTCGCTCCGGCTGCCCGCCGGCATGCGCAGCCTGCGGGTGATCGAGGTCGTCACCGTGCACCAGATGGAAGCGGCGGCCGACGAGTGACCTCCGACCCGATGAAGCTGCCGCCGCCGCAACTGCTGGTGGTGGGCGACCGGGTGCTGATCCGCCCCGAAGAGGGCGAGGAACGCACCCGCGTCGGGCTGTACTTGCCGGCCTCGGCGCTCGAGGGCCAGCAGGTGCAGGGCGGCCTCATCGTGGCGGTGGGCCCGGGTGAGCCGGTGGCCGACTTCTCCAGCCTCGATGATGAACCCTGGAAAGCCGAGGCTCGGAAGGCCCCCCGCCGCGGCATGCAGGCGCAGGTTGGCGACCACGCCATCTACTTCCGGAAGGCGGCCGTCGAGATCACCTACGGAGATCAGAAGTATCTCGTGGTGCCGCAGGCAGCCATTCTGGTGCTGGTGCGCGACGACCTGCCGCTCTGACGCCGGATACGTCCGGCCGTAATGTGCCATTTTCTCTGCATCGCGAGCCCGCTCACCCTGAGCGAGGTGCGCTCGATGTTGCCGGCTGGACTGACCGCCGATCTCCTCCCGCCGGCACCCTCCAACGCACTGCGCTCGCTCCTTCCCGCCGCACAGACCGCCGCTCGTCTTCTGGTTGGTGCCTGC
>DASSOW010000512.1:0-3562 GCA_035700175.1 Gemmatimonadales bacterium
ATCGTCACGAACAGCACGAAGCCGACGACGATGCTGAGCACGATCGCCCCGCCAGCGCCGAGCCAGATCTTGCCGAAGTGGCGCGCGTTGCCCGTCTTGGCGAGGTAGGCGAGGATGATGCTCACGATGAGCGCTGCCTCGACGCCCTCGCGCAGGCCGGTCAGCAGGCCGGTGGTCAGGAATCCGAAGTCCAAAATTGACTGCTCCCGGGTGCGGCGGCCCTCCGAGCGGCGGGCACTGCGCCAACGGGAGGTAAGGCTAGCCTTAGCCATTTCATTCGTCAATCCGAATCACCGACAATCGAGTCGGGATTGGTCAGCGACAGGCCCAGGCCTTCGGCATCCCGCTAGAATCGCAGGCGTCCCCCTCCTGTGGAGCATGCATGATCGACTTTGCCCTGACCGATGAGCAGCGCGAGGTGCAGCGCACGGCGCGCACCTTCGCCGAGCGCGAGATCCTGCCCCGCGTGGCGGAGATGGACGCCACCGCGACGTACGACCGCTCGCTCTACGAGAAGATGGGGGCCGCCGGCTTCCTGGGCCTGCCGATCCCGGAGCGCTACGGTGGGGCGGGGATGGACTACATCGCCTTCGCGCTGTTGTGCGAGGAGATGGAGCGGGCCGACACCGCCTTCCGCGTCATCCTCAGCGTCCACACCGGGCTGAACTCGCTGACGCTGCTCCAGTGGGGCAACGACGACCAGAAGGAGCGCTACCTCGTGCCGCAGGCCCGTGGCGAGAAGATCGCGACCTTCGGCCTCACTGAGCCGGGGGTCGGGTCGGACGCCGCGAACCTGGCGACGACGGCGCGGCGCGACGGCGACCGCTACATCCTCAACGGCTCGAAGATCTGGATCAGCCTGGCCGATACGGCCGACAACTTCCTCGTCTTCGCCACCGTCGACAAGAGCGCCGGACACAAGGGCATCACCGCCTTCATCGTCGAGCGCTCGTTTCCGGGCTTCTCCAGCGACTCGCTGCACGGCAAGCTCGGCGTCCGGGCCGGGAACACCGGGATCCTCACCTTTGCGGACTGCGAGGTGCCGGTGGCGAATCGGGTCGGCGAGGAGGGCGAGGGCTTCACGATCGCGATGAGCGCCATCGACCAGGGTCGCTTCACCGTGGCGGCGGGGTCGGTGGGGCTGGCGCAGGCCTGTCTCGACGCATCGGTCAAGTACGCGCACGAGCGACAGGCCTTCGGCGAGGAGATCGGGCGGCACCAGCTGGTGAAGCAGATGATCGCGAAGATGTACGCCGGGATCGAGTCGGGACGCCTGCTGGTCTGGAAGGCCGGCTGGAAGAAGAACCGCGGCGAGCGCAACACGCGGGAGACCTCGCTCGCGAAGTGGTTCTGCACCGACCACGCGGTCCAGTCCGCCCTGGACGCGATCCAGGTCCACGGCGCCTACGGCTATTCGAACGAGTATCCGGTCGAGCGCTACCTGCGCAATTCGAAGGGCTCGGTCATCTACGAGGGCACCTCGCAGATCCACACCCTCATGCAGGCCGATTACCTGCTGGGCTACCGCCGCGACCGCGACCTCCGCATGCCCCAGCCGGCGTGGGAGGGTGAGGGCTAGACCGATGTCGGAGTACGTCGTCTCGGCCTCGCGCAGCATGCCGGTGCCGGCGGATGCCGTCTACCGCGTCATCGCCGACTTCTCAGGGGCGCACCAGCGCATCCTGCCGCCGGCCTTCTCCGGGTTCCGCGTCGAGTCCGGCGGTACCGGCGCCCGAACGGTGATGAGCTACACGATCGCGCTGGGCGGACGACGCCGCTTCATCCGCTCGCGGGCTGATGAGCCCGAGCCGGGCCGCGTCCTCACCGAGACCGATCTGGAGCGCGGGGCGGTGACGACGTTCACGGTGGATCCGACGCCAGACGGCTGCGCGGTGACGATCTCGACCCGCACGGAGTCGGCCGGCGGGCTCATGGGCGTCGTCGAGCGCTTCATGGCTCCTCGGCTGCTCGGTTCCCTCTACGCGGATGAGCTGAAGCGCCTTGAGAACGTGGCCCAAGGCGGTGCGGGCGCCTCGCTCTAACGCGCGAAGCCAGGCAGTAGCGTGGCGGCGATGTTTGTGACATTAGTTGTCGCGGTCGTCTTCGGTTTTGCTGCTCCTGCGGCGACGCTGAGGGCCTTGACGTTCACCAATGTGACTGCGCCGCAGCTGTAGCAGCTCGTCTTCCGGCGTGACCACCTCCTGTCGCCATCAGCGATAGCCTAAGGGGCCTCCCATGGGGAACGGTCATGTGGATATCGAATGAAAGCAGAAACACTCAACCTCGCAGGCGAACAATTCGCCTGGCCAGATTCGACGCGCTCCGCCAACGTGCATGCATCGATTGGTCCGATGGATGCTAGCGGTGGTGACCTTTTCTACTTCGACGTACGGCAGCTCGATACTCTTAGCTCAATCAGTAGGCGATTCTTGGGACGAAGTCGCCGCTTCACTTAGCCAGACCATCCATTGGGAATTTGATAAGCCCCGCGAACCAACCTTATCCGGCAGGCGCTGGGCGTAACGCCTTGAGCAGGATCACAGCCAGCAGGTCGGTCAGCAGCGGGCATGGATCGCTTTCGTTGCGATTGTCGCCCTGCTCACGTTGGTGGGATTCTTGATGGTCCGCCCTTGAGCAGACGATCGGCACCACCCTCACCGCCTTCTACGACGGCTTCGGCAATCTGAGCTCGGCATCCGGTTCGGCGCCACGTGCGCCGCGTACATAGCGATCACCGTCCTCATCGTCGCAAGACGCCATCTGGCCACAGCCTGACGCCGTGCGCACAGTGAGGGAGGCATCTTGGATAGGATGACCCGGACCGACGCCGCGGTAGGCTCACACCGGAGGTAATGGGTGTTCGAACCGGCAAGGTGGCCAGATCGTGTCCAGCTCGCGGTCCTTTGGACGGTCGCTGGCGCGCTGTTTATCTCCGGCTTTCTCTTGGCGGCAACACCGTGGCATCTCCTGACAGTCGCGCTCTTTCCCCCGTTGATCGGCGGGCTGATCTGGAGATATGACGGGCGGCCATGGCTCGACATCGCCTCGTGGACCGTGCCTGCCATGCTGTGGGTGGGTGTCGTTGCCTGGCTCGGCCCTTCTGGGCTCATGGGCGGACTCGTCGCAAGCGTGGCAGTGGCAGGCTGGGTCTACCTTTTCATCTTTTGGACCCGTGTGACCCGCTGGTGGTATCGGTGGGTGTTGCGAAAGCGACATCCCAATGACCTCGGATGAGATGCTGCACGTAATCCATCAGAGACGCGGGCGTTCAACGTAAGATCGCCAAGGTGAATCTTTCGCCGGTTTGGATCGGCGTCGCGGCCGTGTCATTTCTGGCCATGCTGGTGTTCGCGTTCGGAGCGGCGACAGGACGGTTTGCCCGCCGCACCACGCTCCTCCAGTTCGCGGTCGGCGCTTTCCTCCTCGCGCTTGCGGCGCTGCTACTCTGGACCGTCCAGCTGTGATTGCCGAGGCTGAGTGGTCACCGTTCATGGTGAAGATGCTCGGCCTCCTGACCTTTTGGATCGCAGTGGCTGCCGCAGCCTACTGCTGGGTGACTCCT
>DASSOW010000513.1:0-3723 GCA_035700175.1 Gemmatimonadales bacterium
CAAGCGTGAAGTCACCGTCGGGACCATCGTGCTGCTGGCGATCGTCATCTTCGTGGCCGGCACCATGTGGCTCCGGGGCAAGTCGTTCAACGCCGGCGACCTGATCCACATCCAGTTCGCCAACATCGGCAACCTGAAGGAAGCGTCGGCGGTCAAGATCTCGGGCTACGAGCTGGGCAAGGTGCAGAGCATCGAGTTCATGCAGCCCGGCAAGGTGATCGTGAACGTGGCGGTGGACCCCAAGGTCCAGATGAAGAAGGACGCCAGCGCCAAGATCATCACCCTGAGCCTTGCCGCCGGCGACGCGGCGGTGGACCTGACGCCGGGCTCATCGAGCGCGCCGCTCGCCAAGGGCGATACCATCATCGGCTCGAGCGAGGCGGGATTCACCGACATCGCCAGCAAGCTGGCGGCGCGGGCCGACAGCGTGATGGCGGGGGTGCAGTCGCTGGTGGATCCGGAGATGACGAAGCAGCTGCGCGCCACCATGGCGAGTCTCCAGAAGACGCTCGACGCGGCGCAGCAGACGATGGCCCTCTATGGTGACCCGAACAGGGGTCCCACGGCAGAGCTGACACGCACCATGACCGAGTTCCGCCAGTTGGGCGCCCGGCTCGACTCGACGCTGGCCAACCCGGGCCTGCAGCGGGCGCTGGCGGGGAGCGACAGCCTGGTACAGAACCTGTCGGCCATGTCCAGGAACCTGACTGCAACGGGTGACAAGCTGAACGTGATTCTTACCGACGTACAGGCGGGGAAGGGGACGTTCGGGAAGCTGGCCAAGGACAGCACGCTCTACAACAACCTGACCAAGATGACCGCGCAGCTTGATTCGGTGATGCAGGTGATCAAGGCGAACCCGGGGAAGATCCCGATTACGGTGAAGATTTTCTGATGCCTTCGCTCGCGACTGCGCCGCCGCCGGGCGCTGCAGTTCGCTCCGGCGGGCAAATTGGTAATTCGGACTGCCGCTCACTGACGCGCCCTTTGGCGGCACAGCTCGCTCGCTGCGGCCCGTGCCGCGCGTCTCGCGTCCTCAACCAGCCGTCCAGCCGTCCAGCCGTCTAGCCGCCCACGTCATGTCCCTCTCCCTCACCTTCCTCGGCACCGGTGCCGCGTGCCCGTCCATCGAGCGCAACGTCTCGGCCATCGCGCTGCAGCGCGAGGGGGAGACGCTGCTGTTCGATTGCGGCGAGGGGACGCAGCGGCAGATGATGCGGTACGGGGCAAGTTTTTCCTTCAGGGAAATCTTCTTCACCCACTTTCATGCTGACCATGTGCTGGGCGTCACCGGACTCCTCCGCACCATGGGGCTGATGGACCGCACCGAGCCGGTGACGCTCTACGGCCCCAAGGGCGCGGAGCGGATCCTGGGCGGGATCATCTCGATGGGCATCGAGCGGAACAAGTTCCCGGTGGAGATCATCGAGGTGCGTCCGGGCGATACGCTCTCGCGCAAGGATTACGACCTCGTCACCTTCGAGACCGTGCATCGCGCCGACACTATCGGCTGGGCGCTGGTGGAGCACGAGCGGCTGGGACGATTCGATCCCGACAAGGCGCGCGACCTGGGTATCCCCGAGGGGCCGCTCTGGGGTCGGATCCACAAGGGGCAGTCGGTGACGCTGGAGGACGGCCGGATCATCCACCCTGCCGAGCTGGTGGGGCCCACCAGGCCGGGGCGCACGGTGGTGTACAGTGGTGACACGCGGCCGTGCGAAACAGTGCGCGCAGTGTCGCACGGTGCCGACCTGCTCATCCACGAGGCGACGTTTTCCAGTGAGGAGCGGGCCCGTGCGGTGGAGACGGGGCATTCGACCGCGCGTGAAGCCGCGGAAATAGCCCGTGCTGCAGGGGTGCGGCAGCTGATCCTCACCCACATCAGTCCCCGGTACAGCCGGGAGGCGCCGGAGCTGCTGGCCGAGGCGCGAGAAATTTTTCCGGAGACGATCATTGCGCGTGACGGGATGACAGTCGAGGTGCGCTTCCCGAGCGAGGAGGTCGCTGTGTAATTGGCGGTTCGATGAAGCGTCTCCCTCGGACACTTCGTCGCTGAGGACCCTATGGGTCGGCTTTCATCATTGGTCGTGCTCTCCGCGCTTGGCGCATCATCAGTCCTTGCCGCATGCAGTGACAACACCGGTCCATCAGGCATTCCAGAACCTGGCCCGATCACGCTCGCCGTGGGCGGGCATCACGCCTGCCAACTTATCGATAATGGCGGCATCCGCTGCTGGGGCCGAGCCGATGCGGGACAGCTCGGCATCGATTCCACACCGTTCAGCGGGACGGCTTCGCCGATTGCGGTAGCGGGCGTGACCTTTACCAGCGTCGCGGCGGGTGGGTTGCACAGCTGTGCGCTGGCCGACGATGGCGTACCCTGGTGCTGGGGCCAGAACGCCAGCGGCCAGGCGGGATTTCCCATCTCAGAGAACCAGGATTGCGGTGAGCCGGTACATGGCTGGCGCTGCATACCGAGTCCCCGCCCGATCGACACCGACCAGCGGTTCACGTCGCTGGTGGCGGGCGCGGGCAACACCTGCGGGTTCACCACGCTCGGGCTGATCTACTGCTGGGGTGCCAACGGCAGTGGACAGCTCGGCGCCGCCGCGATCGATGATTGCAATGGCACGCCATGCAGCTGGACGCCGATCGGGCTCGCCGGGCCGGCGTTCCGGGTGCTGGCGCTGGGCGCGAGCGCACACCTCTGCGGGCTCACCGCTGACGGCACGGCCTACTGCTGGGGATCCAACGAGGGCGGGCAGCTGGGGCTCGGCGTGGTAGGCGGGAAGCATGGGCAGCCGGAGCCGGTGGCCGGGGATCACCGATTCAAGGCCATCGCAGTAGGGGGCGAGCACACCTGCGCGCTCGACCGGGATGGCAAGGCGTGGTGCTGGGGCCGGGACATCCTGCCGCCCGGCGAAGGTGGCGCCAGCCTTTCCAGCACGCCGGTGGCCATCGAGGATTCGCCGTCCTTTGCCGACGTGATCACGGGGACCTGGGCGGCATGCGGCCGCACCTCGGCCGGCGCCGTCTGGTGCTGGGGCATCAATGCCTACGGCGAAATGGGGATCTCGCCGGCGGGCCTCAATGTCCGGTACGACACGCCGACAGAGATGTCGGGGCACTGGGCATGGGATTTCCTGGGCGGCCAAGGTGCCACATTCTGCGGGATGGACCCGGCCGGAGCGACCTGGTGCTGGGGCTACGGGGTATTCGGCGAGCTGGGTCCGGTGCATGAGTCGAGCAGTGAGCCGGTGGAGGTCGGGATCGACTAGATGGGCGAGATGGGCGGGATGGGCAGGTGGGTCGCTGGCTGTTGGCTGCTGGCGCTGAGCGCTCAGGTCCTCCCGTCCGGCTCATCCGCCCACCTGCCCATCTCGCCCATCTCGCCCATCCGGCCCATCCCGTGAGAGCGGGATGCCATGGGGCGGCCGCAGGCCGCTGGTGGACAGGCGAGATCGGGAAGTGAGGGGGCGGCCGCAGGCCGCCCTTACTGGGGCCTGGTGAGATTGTGGTGCAGGGCGTGCATCGTTACTTTTCCCGTCCCGATTCCGGGGGCTGTAGCTCAGCTGGGAGAGCGCTGCAATCGCACTGCAGAGGTCAGGGGTTCGATCCCCCTCAGCTCCATTGAAAATTCAAGATTTCTGCCCCTTGGTGTAACTGGCAACACGCCTGACTCTGGATCAGGAGAGTCCTGGTTCGAGCCCAGGAGGGGCAATG
>DASSOW010000514.1:0-15048 GCA_035700175.1 Gemmatimonadales bacterium
TGTAGGGGCCCGGCTTGCCGGGCCCCTACACGTGCGCGTCAATCCACGCCGCCACCTGGTCCCCGGCGACGCGTACCTGCTGCATGCTGTCGCGCTCCCGGATGGTGACGGTTCCGTCGGCAAGGGTATCGGTATCCACCGTGACGCAGAATGGCGTGCCGGCTTCATCCTGCCGCCGGTAGCGCCGTCCAATAGCACCGCTGTCATCGTAGAAGGCATTCACGTGGCCGCGCACGTCGCGATAGATGCGGTCGGCCACTTCTGGCATTCCGTCCTTCTTCATGAGCGGCAGGACGGCCACCTTGATCGGCGCCACCGCCGGTGCAAAGCCGAGCACCACGCGGGTCTCGCCCTCCACCTGCTCCTCGCGATAGGCGTCCACCAGCACCGTCAGGGTGACGCGATCGGCACCCGCCGACGTCTCCACGATGTACGGCAGGTAGCGCTCGTTGGCCGGCTGGTCAAAGTACTCCAGCTTCTTGCCGGAATGTTCCTGGTGCCGCTTCAGGTCGAAATCGGTGCGGTTGTGGATGCCCTCGATTTCGTTCCATCCGAACGGAAATTCATACTCGATGTCATAGGCGGCCTTGGCGTAATGCGCCAGTTCCCCCTGGCCGTGCTCGTGCCAGCGGAGCCGCCGCGGCTCCAGTCCCAGGGCCTGGTGCCATTCCATGCGCCACTCCCGCCAGCGCTCGAACCACTCGGCGTCGGTGCCCGGCTTCACGAAGAACTGCATCTCCATCTGCTCGAATTCGCGCGTCCGGAAGATGAAGTTGCCAGGCGTGATCTCGTTCCGGAATGCCTTGCCGATCTGGGCAATCCCGAACGGCACCTTCTGGCGCGAGGCCTGGAGCACGTTCAGGTAGTTGACGTAGATCCCCTGCGCCGTCTCGGGCCGGAGATAGATGACCGCCGCCTGCTCTTCCACCGGCCCCATGAACGTCTTGAACATGAGGTTGAAGAGGCGGGGCTCGGTGAGGTCGCAGGTGCTGTGCTCGCCCGGGTGCTTGCTCGGCTTCTGGGGACAGGAGGCTGTCGCCAGCTGGTCGGCCCGGAACCGCGCCTTGCAGAAGCGGCAATCCACCAGCGGATCGGTGAAGCCAGCGACGTGGCCCGACGCCTCCCAGACCTTTGGGTGCATCAGGATCGCCGCATCGATCCCTTCGATGTCGTCACGAGCATGCACCATGGCACGCCACCAGCGATCCTTGACGTTCTTCTTCAGCTCGACGCCCAGCGGGCCGTAGTCCCAGACCGAGCCGAGACCGCCGTAGATCTCGGACGACTGGAACACGAAGCCCCGCCGCTTGGCGAGCGAGACCAGCTTTTCCATCACGTTGTCAGATTGAGCCATGGCGGGGCGGAAGATACCGGCGCCGAGGGGGGCTAATCAAGCAGGGCCGCGCCTAGCGCCGGGGCGTGAGCAGGAGTGCTGTTCGAGAGGCCACGGAATCTGGCGCCAGCCTGAGCCACGCGAGCCGTCCCTGCTGCCAGAGGGGAAACTGGTCCCGGTAATGCGACGAGAGTGGATTTCCCGACTGGCCGGCCGGCAGGACAAACCAGGCGCCGCTGTCGTTCGCCATATCGGCGAGGAACCGCATGGACGGGCCCTCGGTGCAGGTCCAGGGAATCGAATCGCCGCCGGAGGTGCAGAGGTTCACGGTGTAGTCGCCCCCGGGCACCTCCGTTGGACCGATATTGAGCCGGAGCAGGCGGCCGAGCACCGGCACGTCTCCCAGGGGATGACGCTCCAGAAGGCGATGCGCCCTTCCCCACCTCCAGCGCGCGCGCGGATCAGCGAGCGCTGTGTGCATGGCCTCGACCGCGAGCGAATCAAACTCCATTGTGGATCCGTCAGCCAGCCTCACCGTGTCGCTCTGCATCCAGTAATGCTGGGCGGCCCAGCTGGCCGAGGCAGCCGCGGGAATCCGGCGCAGCTCGTCACGTACGGCGTCGTTCCAGCGCCAGAAGAGCGTCGGCGCGGTGAGGTCAGCCCGCATCGAGCCGTCCCACTGCTCCAGCAGACGGGCGGCAGAGGAATCACCGGCCGCTGCAGCGGCGCGCGCCGCCACCTCCTTCATGCGCACGGCAAAGACGCTGCGCACGTCCATTTGCATCACCGCGGCATCCGACGCTGACACCGACGAATTGGCCATCAGCATGTCACGTATCCGCTCGGCGCGGTACGGCGACGCCCATGCCGTGGAGAGGAAGTAGGGGTAGCCGCGTCCCACGATCCGGTTGTTGGAGGTCACGTAGAATGGCGCGCCGTCGAGTGCAGACGGCACCTCGTCGGCGTCTACGTACCCCTGCCACACCGAGTCGACGGTCCAACCCGGCCCGGACGCACCGACCCCCGGCTGGGCACGGATCGGCACGCCGCCCGCCACAGTGTAGCCGACATGGCCAGCGGCATCGGTGTACGTCATGCCGAGCGTGGGCGCCATCACATCGGCCAGGGCAGCACGGAAAGTGGGCCAGTCGTGTGCCTTCATGAGCGAAACCGACGCCAGGAGTCCCGCCGGCGTGGCGTCCTGCCCGGTCCAGCGCCGCACCACACCGGTGAGCGGCGACCCGGCGATCCATCGCACCACCGGTCCGTTGCTGGTGCGTCGGCGCACATAGCGCACGACGCTGTCGTCCGTCACGCGCAACGTCTCAGCCACCACCGTAACAGGCGCCCAGCCGGCCGGACGGCGCACGCGCGTGGTGTCGGGCGAGAATTCTTCCAGCACTTCGTCCGCATCGTCCACGTAGGATGCGGTCATGCCCCAGGCAATCCGGCGATTGCGCCCGATCACAATCCCCGGCACGCCCGGAATAGTCACGCCTTCGGCGTCGATACCTGGTGCATGCAGCACGGCGAGATACCAGATGGAGGGCACGCTGAGCGGCAGGTGCGGATCGTTGGCCAGCAGCGGAAAGCCGGATGCGGTGCGGGAGCCGGAGATGACCCAGGAATTGGAGCCCCGGTGACCTTCGGTGAGCAACTCGTCGACGGTCGACGGTCGACGGTCAACGGCGGGGAGTGATTCGACAACGTGCGACCCCCTGCCCGTCCTGCCCGTCCTGTCCGTCATGCCGCTCCTGCCCGTCATGACTACCGGAGCACCCTCCGGCCACCCTGGCGCCAGCAGCGAATCAGCGCCCGGCCCATAGAGACGCACGGCGCTGGCGCGGATCCGTTCGTCGCCGAGGTTATGCAGCTGCTTGGCCTCGAGCAGGAGGATGGCGTACGTGTCCTCGTCGCGCCACGGCTGGGCGGGCAGCCGCAGGAGGCGGTGCTCGAGTGAGGAGCCTCCCTGCTCCAGCCACGCGTTGACTCCGCTGGTATATGCGTCAAGCAGCGGCTTGAGGTCAGGCGGCGTTGCCTTGCTCGCCCGGCGTGCAAGCGCTCCAAGCTCCCAGTCGCGCGCAGTCTCATCCGCCTCGATCGCCCGTGCACCGAACAGTTCGGCCAGCCGCCCTTCGGCGGCTCGGCGCATGAGATCCATCTGGAAAAAGCGGTTGCGCGCGTGGAGATAGCCGAGTGCTGCGTAGAGGTCTGCTTCGGAGGCGGCTGTGAGGGTGGGAATGCCGAGCGAGTCGAAGGCGACGCGCACACTGTCAGTGATCGCCGTCATCTGGACGGCGCCCCGCTGCGCCGGCACGGTTGATCGCAGCCAGAGCCAGGCCGCAAGCGCTGCGACGACCACCATGAGCACCAGGGCGGTCAGAAGCCGGCGCAGCAGGCGCATGCCGGGCTCAGCTCACCGCGATGATCTGGTCCCGCCGCGTGCCGACACTGACGTAACGAATGGGTGTCTCCGCCAGTGCCTCCAGGCGGTGGAGGTACTCGCGAGCGGCACGAGGGAGGTCTTCCAGACGGCGCGCCTCGGATGTGGGTGCCTGCCAGCCCTCGAGTTCCTCATAGACCGGCCTCACTCGTTCGAGCAGCTCCACCTCGTCCGGAAATTCGTCACAGGGCTTGCCGTCCAGCGTGTAGCCCACGCAAACCGGAATGCACTCGAATCCGTCGAGGACATCGAGCTTGGTGACGGCAAGACCGGTGAGACCATTGACCCGCACCGCGTACCGGACGACAATCGCATCGAACCAGCCGCAGCGGCGGGGCCGGCCGGTGACGGCGCCAAATTCCCCGCCCGCCTTCCGGAGGCGCTCATCGTCTTCAGCGCTCGCCGCCGAAGGCAGCGGACCATTGCCCACACGCGTGGTGTAGGCCTTGACCACGCCGAGCACGCCGTCGATGCTGGTGGGCCCAATGCCGGCGCCGATGGCCGCACCGCCCGCCGTGGTGCTGGATGAGGTGACGAACGGATAGGTGCCGTGATCGAGGTCCAGCAGTGAACCCTGCGCTCCCTCGAGCAGGATCCGCTTGCCGGCGCGCAGCGCGCGGTGCAGCAGCAGGCCGGTGTCGGCGGTGAGGGTGGCCAGGCGCGGTGCATACCGGGACAGGAGGGCGACATGCTCGTCCAGCGATGCCCGCTCGCCCGCGCCCATCATTTCGAGTACGCGGTTGGCCCGGGCAACGCGTTCCCGCAGGAACGACTCCAGCCGGCCCATGTCGCGCAGGTCGCCGACGCGCACGCCCCGCCGACCCACCTTGTCTTCATACGCCGGGCCGATGCCCTTGCCGGTGGTGCCGATGCCCTGGCTCTTCTCGCTCGCCGCATCGAGCAGCTTGTGATACGGCAGCACCAGGTGGGCACGATCGGAGACGAACATGCGGCCGTCGGTAGCAACGCCACGCTCGCGCAGCGCATCGAGCTCGGCGAACAACGTCTCCGGATCCACGACCACACCGTTGCCAATGACGCAGGTGGCGCCGGCGTGCAGGATGCCCGACGGGATCTGCCGAAGGATGAACTGCGAATCGCCGGTGACCACTGTGTGGCCGGCGTTGGCGCCGCCCTGATAACGTACGACGAAATCGGCCTGCTCGGCCAGGACATCCACCAGCTTGCCCTTCCCCTCGTCGCCCCACTGGGCACCCACGACCACGGCGCAGCGTGTCCGCTCGTCGAACATCCGGTCCTCGTCTCGGCAAAAAAAAGAGCCCCCGTGGGGGCTCGTGCATCCTCGTATAAAGATAGGCTGGGATCGGGATGGGGTCAAATGGCGCTGGGCGCTTTGAGGATAGCGCTCAGCGCACGCTCCCCAACCACGCGCCGAGCGCGCGCGCGGTCTCGAAACTCATTCCGGCCGGCGTGTCACGGGGGGTGTGCACCCGGCGAAGCGTGCTCCAGTCAAGGCGAGCAAGTGTCACGGCGCGCGCGCCGGCCCGGGCAAACGCCTGGCTGTCCACCATGATGCCGGTGAGCAGGCCCCGCCGCCGGACGTGCAAGCCCGGCAGGGTCAGCGACTGCTCCACGCGTGCGGCCAGCTGTCCGCCGAGCCGATCGTGGGAGACGATCGAGAGAGTGCCGCGGTCGTCCACCGAATCGACGTTCATCACATCGCGGCCCCGCACCAGTTCCGGCGTCTGCTGTGCCAGGATACGTGCGCCCACCAGCCCAAACTCTTCTGCCCCCGTAAAGATGAAGCCGGTACGGTCCTCGCACGTCTCCGCCGCGACAAGTGCCGCCGCGAGCCCGGAGCCGTTGTCCACGGCACCCACCGTGCGACCCCTGAGCCGGCCCCGCGCGCAGAGCACGCTGGCGGCAAGGGTAAGCCCTGACGCCGCCGCGACCAGCCACACCGATGGGACTACGAAAAGCCGGGCCACGGCGAGCCCGAGCATCACGGTCACGCCCAGCAATGCAGTGGCGACGGCGACCAGCCGCCCCGCCATGCTCTGGCGCTGGGCCTTGGTGTCGACATGGGCCACGATCCATCGCTCGATCAGGGCGTCGGGACGCTGGATGATGAGATTGGCGTCCTCACGCTGGTCGCCGCGGGCCGGTGCCCATCCCAGTGCGATTCCCGCAGCGACAGTACCGAGGGCGGCGAGCACGAGCACCCAGGCAGCGAGCGCCGTCCACGATGGCGCTCCTGTCATGAGCAGGAGGGGGATCATCAGCACGGTGAGCCAGCCCAGCCCCGCGCCGGCGACTGGCAGCGCGTTGAGCGTGCCGGTTGAAAACGCAAAGCGCTGGACCTCCACCCGGAAGCCCAGCGCCTGCATGTGTCCGGAAAGCAGCCGGCGCGCTTCGGCGGCCTCGAGCGTGCCAGCCTCACGTTCCAGCGAGAGGAGCGCCGTGATCAGCTCGTCGGTGCCGCTGGGCGGAATTTCAGCTGCCGGCACCCGCGCCCCGCTGTGCGGCCCGTGCGGTTGCGTCGTCGACCACGCCATCCGACGTCAGCTGGCCCAGGTGCTGCCCGAACGTCTGCATGAGTTCGGAATCGGCCATCAGCTTGCGCAGCTTGGCCGGCGCCGGCGTACCCCGGAGCAGGTCGCGGGCGTTGTCGGTGACCAGCAGCATCTCCACGGCGGCCACCCTTCCCTCCCCATCCTTCCGGGGAAGGAGCTGCTGCGCCACGACGGCGCTCAGGGACTCGGCGAGACGCATGCGACCGATCTCGCGTTCCTCCGCGGGAAACATTGCCACGCAATGCTGCACTGTGGTTGCCACGTCGGGCGTCGCCACGGTGCCGATGACCAGGAGGCCCGATTCGGCGGCCTTGAGTGCGGTGCTGAGCGTCGCCGCATCGGTAATGTCGCCCAGCACGACCACGTCGGGGTCCTGGCGCAGCGCCGCCTGCAGCCCGATCGAAGCCGAGTCCGTATCCACGCCGACTTCCCGCTGGGTGACCGACGACGTCAGATCGCGGTGCAGGAACTCGATCGGGTTCTCGATGGTGACAATGTGCTTGTGCTTGTTGGCGTTGATGTGGTGCACCATGGCGGCAATCGTTGAGCTGCGGCCGCTGCCGCCCATGCCCGCCACCAGCACCAGCCCCCGCTCGACATCGGCCACGCGGGTGAGTCCTTCCGGCAGCCCGAGCGATTCGAAGCTCGGCACCGCAAACGGGATTACCCGCATCACGATCATGAACGACGACCGCTGCCGCAGCACGTTTACGCGGAAGCGCCCCACGCCCGGCATGCCCCAGGAGCAGTCGAAGTCGCGCAGCCGGTCGAGCCGGGCGCGATCTTCATCGCTGGTGAGGAGGCGCAGCGCGATGGCGCGGGTCTGGTCGGGCGTGAGCCGCTGCTTGGTGAGCGCCACCAGTCGGCCGTTGATGCGGGCCCGGAAGACGTCGCCGGCCTTGATGTGCAGGTCGGAGGCGCCCCGCTGCACCGCGGCCGCGATGATCTTCTCGATACTGGTGCGGGTCGAAGCCGGCTCGCCGTCGGTCATGTCCGCCTCATGAAGCCCATGTGATCGTACACGATGGCCATCGTCTCGGCCGCCAGCTCGCGTGCCCGGCTGGCGCCGGCACGCAGGATTGCGTCGACCTTCTCCGGCGCGGCGTTCAGTTCGGCAGCGCGCTCGCGGATGGGCGCCAGCGTGGCGCTCATGTTGTCGGCCAGCACGCGCTTGCAGTCGAGACAGCCCCATTTGGCGCCCCGGCAGTTGTCGGCCACCAGCTGCACTGTCTCCGGCGGCGAGAAGTACCGGTGCAGGTGGTAGATGTTACAGATCTCCGGTGTGCCAGGATCGGTGCGCCGCTTGCGCGCCGGATCGGTCTTGGCCGGCCGCAACTTGGCCCAGATTTCTTCCGGCGTGTCGAGGATGCCGATGGTGTTGCCCTTGCTCTTCGACATCTTGGACTCGCCGTCGAGACCGATGATGCGCTTGGCCTCTGTCAGCAATGCCTCGGGCTCCGGCAGGACCGGCCTCCCGTCGGCGTACGTGTTGTTCCAGCGGCGGGCAACGTCACGGGCCAGCTCCAGGTGCTGCACCTGGTCTTCTCCCACCGGCACCTTGTCGGCGCGATACAGCAGGATGTCCGCGGCCATCAGGATGGGATAGTTGAGCAGCCCCGCCGGAATGGCCTCCTGGCCCTCCGACTTATCTTTGAACTGCGTCATGCGCTCCAGCTCGCCCACGTGCGTCACGGCGTTGAGCAGCCACATGAGCTCGGAGTGCTCGGGCACGTGCGACTGTACAAAGAGCACGACCCGCTCGGGATCCACGCCCGAGGCAAGCAGGCCCACCGCCATCTCCCGCGTGCGGCGCGCGTGCTCGGCCGGATCATAGAACGCGCCCGTGATGGCGTGCAGGTCGACGATGCAGAAAATGCATTCGTAGCGCTCCTGCAGCTCCACCCAGTTGCGCACCGCGCCGAGCCAGTTGCCGATGTGCAGCTCGCCGGTGGGTTGAATTCCTGAAAAGATGCGTGGCATGCCGCGCAAGGTATCTACCCCGGAGAGGTGCCGCAAGATGCTGGCAGACTTGGACTTAGTACGCATCGCCAGGGACGCTGCCCTGGCCGCGGCTGACTACATCCGGACCACCGGGCGGCCCGGCAGTACCGCGGACTGGGACGAGAAGTCGAGCCACGACTTCGTGAGCGACGTCGATCGCGGCGCCGAGGAAGTAATTCGGAAGCGGATCGGTGCGGCGGCGCCAGGCACCCACATCGTGGGCGAGGAGCTGGGACCAGAGCTCTCGCTCGACGGCACCGCGTGGATCGTTGACCCGATTGATGGCACCACCAACTTCCTGCACGGCTATCCCACGTATGCCGTGTCGGTTGCGGCAGCTGTTGATGGCATCCTCGCCGCCGGTGTGGTGGTGCACGTGCCCGACGGGCGCATCTTCCACGCGGTGCGCGGCCAGGGCGCCTTCTGTGATGACACGCCGATTCGTGTTTCCAGCATTACCGATCCGGGCCAGGCGCTGATCGGCACCGGTTTTCCCTTCAAGGATCTCTCCGGGATGGATCGCTATGTCGACCAGTTCCGGAGGGTCGCTTTGGCCACTGCAGGCATTCGCCGCCCGGGCTCCGCCGCGCTCGATCTCTGCTCGGTGGCAGCCGGTGAGTACGATGCCTTCTGGGAACTCAGTCTCTCGGCGTGGGACATTGCCGCCGGCACACTTATCGTTCGTGAGGCAGGCGGTCGGGTGACGGATGACACCGGCCGCGACACCGGCATCGAGCATGGCCCCGTCGTGGCGGGAAATGAAGTGATGCATGAGTGGATGATGACCGTCGTACGTCGTAAGTCATAAGTCGTACGACCTGCGACATACGACTCGCGACTCCCCATGGGCTCCCTGCGCCGCTCCAAGCTCCCCTTCGACATCGACGCCGTGCTGCGCCGGATCCGGGAAGCGGTGCGGCCGTTTCCGAAGGCGGCGATGTTCGCGCTCGCGGAAGAGGGCTACGACTCGCTGTTCGAGCAGCTCGTAGCCTGCATTCTGTCCATCCGCACGCGGGACGAAGTGAGCCTGGTGGCGGCGGAGCGGCTCTTCCGCAGGGCACGGACGCCCGAGGCCGTCGCCGCCCTGAGCCTGGCGGCGATCGACGCCGAGATCGCCGGCTGCACCTTCCATGAGACGAAGGCAGCACTGATCCGGGACATTGCCCGGGGCGTGATATCCGAGCATGGCGGCGAGCTGCCGTGTGATGCGGAGGTCCTGCAGTCGTTCCGGGGTGTCGGCCCCAAGTGCGCTCACCTGGCGCTCGGTATCGCCTGCGGCGAGCAGCGCATCAGCGTCGACATCCATGTGCATCGGGTGACCAATCGGTGGGGCTACGTCGCCACGTCAAGTCCCGAGGCAACGATGCGCCAGCTGGAGGAGCGGCTGCCGACCAGGTACTGGATCGAGATCAACAGCTTGCTGGTGCCGTTCGGGAAGCATATCTGCACTGGCGTCAGCCCTAAGTGCAGTACGTGTCCGGTGCTGAGGTGGTGCGAACAGATAGGGGTTCGGGGCTAGGGGCTAGGGCGGAAACACGGAGGTCTGCCTCTCGACCCTGATGCCTAGCCCCTATTCCCTAACCCCTACCCGTCAGTATCCTCGCCCCATCCCTCGTGATCGCCACCGTGTGCTCGAAGTGCGCGGCGAGGCTGCCATCGGCGGTGACCACGGTCCACTTGTCGGGCAGGGTGCGCGTCTGGTAGTCGCCGGCGGTGATCATCGGCTCGATGGCGATGGTCATCCCTGGCTTGAGCTGGGGGCCGCGGCCGGGCTGGCCATGGTTGGGCACCTGCGGGTCTTCATGGAACCGGGTGCCGATGCCGTGGCCCACCAGCTCCCGCACCACGCCAAAACCGGCCCCCTCCGCCACAGCCTGCACTGCGTGGCCGATATCGCCCACGTGCTTGCCGGCCTGTGCCGCCGAGATCCCGGCGTGCAGCGACTCCTCGGTGACGCGCATGAGTCGTTCGGCTTCGTCGCTCACCTGTCCCACCGGAATGGTCACCGCGGCATCGGCATGCAGCCCCTCGAGGTGCACGCCGCAATCCACGCTGACGATGCTCCCTTCCTCCAGCACCCGCTTCCGGCTGGGGATGCCGTGGACGATCTCGTCATCCACCGAGACGCAGAGGGTCTTGGGAAAGCCGTACAGCCCCTTGAACGACGGCGTGGCCCCCGCATGGCTCCGGATGAACTCCTCGGCGGCTGCGTCCAGGTCTTCCGTGGTCAGTCCCGGCCGCATGATCTCGCGCATGAGTGCATGCGTGCCGCCCACGATGGCGCCAGCACGCGCCATGATATCGATCTCGCGGGGTGACTTCAGGGTTATCACTGCTCAACCGCCTCCCGGACCCGCGCTGCGATGTCGTCCACCGAGCCGACCGCTGGAATGTGGGTCACCCCGCCGCGCGCCTGGTACCACTCGAGCACCGGAGCGGTCTGCTCGCGGTATGCGGCCAGCCGCACCGCCACCGCCGCGGGATCATCATCGGCCCGACCCTCGAGCCCCCGGCGCCGCTCCAGGCGGGCGAGGATTTCCTCGTCGGTGACATCAAAGAAGAGTACCACGTCGATCTGCCGGCCGAGCTCAGCGAGGATACGGGCGACGCCCTCCGCCTGTGCGATGGTGCGCACCACGCCATCGAGAATCACGCCGCGGGCGGAGGCGGGCTTGGCCAGTTCCTCCCGCACTACGCCGAGGATGATATCGT
Organism: Gemmatimonadales bacterium; assembly: GCA_035700175.1. Taxonomy (GTDB): domain Bacteria; phylum Gemmatimonadota; class Gemmatimonadetes; order Gemmatimonadales; family GWC2-71-9; genus CAMLHP01. The sequence continues at coordinate 11,024 of DASSOW010000514.1, forward strand.
CACTGACGAGCTGGCCCGATTCCATCACGGCCTTGGCCTTCTGGCCCAGCGGCGTGCCGGTTCGGACGGCGTCACGAAGCAAGTCGCCGGTTGCGAACTTGGGAATTCCCAGTCGCTCGGCGAGAATCGCACCCTGTGTGCCCTTGCCTGCGCCCGGAGGGCCGAGGAGGAGAATGTCCATGAGAGTCGTAGGTCGTGAGTCGTAAGTCGCGGGTCGCGGGTCGCGGGTCGCGGGTCGCGGGTCGCGGGTCAAAAATCAGCGGCGGGAGGCGATTGCTCACCCCCCGCCATCCTACGACTTACGACGTACGACCCACGACTACATATATCTCTGCCGGCCCCGGAACTTCACCCGGCCGGTCTTCATGAAGCTGTCGTACTTGCGCAGCGTGCGATGCTGCTCGATCTGCGCTACTGTATCCAGCAGTACGCCGACCACGATCAGTACCGAGGTGCCGCCGAAGTGGGCCTGGATGCCAGTCCAGTTGGACACCACCAGTGGCACCAGCGACACGAAGGCCAGGAACAGCGAGCCCGGCAGGGTGATGCGGCCCAGCACATTGTCGATATAGTCCGCCGTGGCCGCACCCGGCCGTACGCCGGGACTGAAGCCGCCCTGCTTCTTCAGGTTCTCGGCCAGGTCCACCGAGTTGAAGACGATCGAGGTGTAGAAGTAGCTGAAGATCACCGTCATGATGGTGAAGATGATGGCGTATCCCCAGCCTCCGGTCGTCGGATTGAAGAAGGCCGAGATGTCCTGCAGGAACGGATTCTTGGTGAAGCTCGCGATCGTCGCCGGGACCACGATGATGGTCTGGGCGAAGATGATCGGCATCACGCCGGCGGTAATGAGCCGCACCGGGATGAACGTCTTCTGGCCTTCGCGCACCCGTCCTCGTCCCATCACCTTGCGGGGGATCTGGATGGGGATGCGCCGCGCCGCCATGGTCATGGCCACGGTGGCCGCGATGACGGCCAGCACCGCCGCGAGGAAGAACACCGCCCCGAGCAGGGACACCACGCCGCTCTTGATGAACTGGACCAGCTGCAGCGACGAGGGCCAGAGCCGCTCCAGGATCGAGAACGTGATCAGGAGGCTCATGCCGTTGCCGACACCGCGCTCGGTGATCTGCTCGCCCAGCCACATCACGAAGATGGCGCCGGTGGTCAGCGTGATCACCATGACCAGGCGGGAGGTGAAGCCTGGATTGGCCACCGCGCCGGGAATGGACTCGGTAAAGAGGGCGTAGGTATAGGCCTGGGCCAGGGAGAGCGCCACGGTGATGTAGCGGGTCCACTGGGTGAGCTTTTTCCGGCCGTCCTCGTCCTTCTGCATCTTGCCGACCGACGGCATGACACCGCCGGCGAGCTGGAAGATGATGGACGCCGAGATGTACGGCATGATGCCGAGCGCAAAGACGGTCGCGCGCGACAGCCCGCCGCCCAGTGTATCGTAGAGGCCAAAGAAGCCGGCCGCACCGGAGTTCCGGATGTAGTCGGCAAGGGCCTGCACGTTCACGCCCGGGGCGGCGATATGGGCGCCGACCCGGTAGAGCAGCAACGCGATGAAGGTGAACCAGAGCTTGCGCTTCAGTTCCTCATCAATCGCGAAAGCTGGAACCCGAGGTGCGGTCACGGCTGCTCGACCTGGCCGCCGGCGGCCTCGATCTTGGCGCGCGCGGCCGCCGAGCAGGTCATGCCGCTCACCTTGTACGCCCGCTCGGCGTCACCCTCTGCCAGCAGCTTGACGGGTGCGTCGCCCCGGCGAATGAAGCCGGCCGCGGCGAGCGTCTCGGGCGTCACGTCAGTGCCCGGGAGATCCGCCAGCTGGGCCAGGTTCACCACCTGTGCGGTGATCTTGAACGGGTTGGTGAAGCCGCGCTTGGGCAGCCGGCGATACAGCGGCATCTGGCCGCCCTCAAAGCCGGGGTTGGTGCTACCCCCGGTGCGCGCCTTGTGACCCTTGTGGCCGCGGCCCGAAGTCTTGCCCAGGCCGGAGCCCACGCCTCGGCCCACGCGCTTCCGCGCCGTGGTGGCGCCCTTGGGCGGCCGCAGGTTGGACAGCGTCAGCTTTTCGGTCTTGTCTGCCATCAGGCCTCCCCGGCCGGCGCCACGTCCACGAGGTGGCGCACCTTGTACAGCATGCCGCGAACAGACGGATCGTCCTTGACCACCACCGACTGCTGGTGATGCCGGAGACCCAGCGCGCGCAGGGTGCGGCGCATCGTCTCCGAGTGCCCGATCGTCGAGCGGATCTGGGTCACCCGCAGGCCGCCGGCCTGCACCTGCTCAGGCAGCGTGGCCGCGTGATGCGCGGGCCCCTGCCGGCCAACAACGGGATTGCGTGCCATGGCTCAGACCTCCTGCCGTGGCTGGTACTTGATCACGTCCACCTCGATGCCGCGCTCGCGCGCCACCTGGCGCACACTCACCAGGCTCGCCAGGCCCTGGGCCGTGGCACGCACCATGTTGTGCGGGTTGGTGGACCCGAGGCACTTGGTCAGGATGTCGGTGATGCCGGCGCATTCGAGCACCGCGCGCACCGGGCCGCCGGCGATGACGCCGGTACCGGTTGCCGCCGGCTTGAGCAGGACGCGTCCCGCGCCGTGCTCGCCAATGACTTCGTGCGGGATGGTCGTGCCGGTGCGCGGCAGGTCAAACATGGAACGCTTGGCCGCCTCGACCGCCTTCCGGACCGCCTCCGAGACTTCGTTGGCCTTGCCGGTCGCGATGCCCACGCGACCGCGGCCATCGCCCACGGCCACCAGCGCGTTGAACGAGAACCGGCGGCCACCCTTGACCACCTTGGCCACCCGATTAATGGAGACCACGTTCTCGATCAGGTCGCTGCCTTCGCGATCGCCGCGCTCACCGCCACGGCCGCCACGACCACCGCCGCCCCGGCCGCCGCGGTCGCCGCCGCGCCCGCCACGGCCACCGCCGCCACGACCACCGCGTCCGGGCCGCTCCTGCGGGGTCGGTGCGCTGCCCTCGACGGTCTGCGCGCCCTGGGGCGAGGTGCCTGCCTTCTGCTGGGCGGTGCCGTCCGCCTGCTTCTCGTCAGCCATTTAGAACTCCAGTCCGCCTTCGCGTGCGCCGTCGGCGACGGCCTTCACGCGACCATGATATCGGTAGCCGCCGCGGTCGAAGACCACCCGGCTGATGCCTGCTGCCCTGGCCCGCTCCGCGAGCAGCGCGCCGGTGGCCTTGCCGCGGCCCACCTTGCCCGCCTCGCCGGCGGCAATGCCCTCGCTGTGGTCGCTCACGCCCAGCAGCGTCACCCCGCGCACATCGTCCACCAGCTGGGCGTAGATGTGCCTGAGGGAGCGGAAGACCACGAGGCGCGGCCGCTCGGCGGTGCCGGTGACCCGCTTACGCAGCCGCAGGTGACGCCGGCCGCGCCGCTCGACACGTGACTTGGGCGCATGAATGGCGCGCATGGTTACTTCGCTCCTGTCTTGCCAGCCTTGCGGCGGACCTGTTCACCCTGATAGCGGATGCCCTTGCCCTTGTAGGGCTCAGGCGGCCGCACCAGGCGAATCTCGGCGGCGACCTGTCCCACCTTCTCCTTGTCGGCGCCCTCGATTTTGACGACGGTGTTGTTCTCCACCGTGATCTTCACGCCCTCGGGCGCACGGAACTCGACCGGGTGCGAGTAGCCGACCACGAGATTGACCCCGTACGGCTTGGGCTCGGCCTTGTAGCCGACGCCCTGGATGTCGAGCGTCTTCCGGAACCCCTTCTCCACGCCCTCGACCATGTTGGCCACCAGCGCGCGGGTGAGGCCGTGCAGCGCCTTGGAGCGCGGCTCGTCGTTGGGCCGGGTAACGTTGATCTTCTCGTCCGCGACCGCGACCTCGATGCCGGCGGGCAGCGTGCGGTGCAGCTCGCCCCTGGGCCCCTTGACCCGTACCGTGCGGTCCTTGATCTCAACGGTCACACCCTTGGGGATGGCCACGGGCATCTTGCCGATGCGGCTCATGGGCTCCTCCCTACCACACGACGGCGAGCAGCTCGCCGCCGAG
>DASSOW010000515.1:0-5218 GCA_035700175.1 Gemmatimonadales bacterium
CGCCGGTCCCGTAGCAGAGCATCCACATGCCCGGCAGTGCCGCGCCCAGCCCTCCGCGGTACAGCACCGCGGTGAGTACCGCTCCCACCATGATGGGCGGCGCGTAGCTCAGGAAGAAGCGCCGCCCCTGGTGTCCCAGCATCGGGGCGCCGATGCGCCGGGCCTTCCGGCTCATGGCCACCACCCCGATGAGCGTGCCGACCACCGCCTCGGCGAGCCAGACCATGAGCCACTCGTGACGGGTGGGCCGGCCCGCCGCCACCGCCGCTGCCAGCAAGGCCGATGTCCCCATGGCCACGCCGCCCCATCCTGGCACCGCTGTGAAGGTGCCGGCCCGCTCCATGGCGGAGCGGATGTAGGACAGATTGTCCATGGCCCGGTCGTGCAGGGCCGCCGGGGCGTCAGGCCGGCGTGACGACGTCACCATAAACTACTTTACACTGTAAAGACAACGCAACCCCTCCCCTGCCCGCCGGCCTCACAGGGCGGTCGTGCAATTGGGGCACTTCTTGGCAGCAAGCGGAATGGCGGTGGCGCAATAGGGGCAGTCCTTGGTGGTCGGTGGGGCGGCCTCGGCCGGACCCTGCAGCCGGTTCGCGGCCCGCACCACAAGGTAGACGCAGAAGGCAATAATGAGGAAGGCGATGATGGCGTTGATGAACATGCCATAATTGAGCGTCACGGCGCCGGCCGCCTTGGCCTGCTCGAGCGTGGCCCCTGGCGGCAGCGCGGTGGTGCCCTCCTTCAGCAGGATGAACCGGTCGGTGAAATCCACGTGCCCCAGCGCCATGCCGATGGGCGGCATGAGGACATCGTCCACCAGCGACTTGACGATGGTGCCGAACGCGCCGCCGATAATGATGCCGATGGCCATGTCGAGCACATTGCCGCGCATGATGAACGCCTTGAAGTCCTTGAACATTCGAGCCTCGCAAGCAGGAGGGATCTGGCGCCATGCCGCAGTAAGGATAACCTTCAGCTTCACCTATCCAGGCCACGGCACTGGTCCGGGCTGCCCGGCCGGCCGCGACTTTTTATATACGCCAACTCGCTTTCCGGCGGAAGACGCAGCGTTGTGCACCGGTGCCGCCGCGATGCGTCTCCTCCCCCATCTCCATCCGAGGTGCGCAATGCACAGCTGGCGTCCCCTGCCCGCGCTGGTTGCCTCCGCCGCACTGCTGCTGCTTGGCTGTTCCCACGGCGAGCCCTTCGGCCCGGCCGATCATTCAACCAGCGATCCGTTCGAGCCCGGCATCACGCCGGTGCGGCTCACGTACGGCGGCGGTCACGGTCCCGCCTGGATGCCGGACGGCAGCAGCTTCATCTACTCCTACGCATCATCGGACCATTCCAACGGGTCGGCGCCGTCGGACACCTGCCTGGGCGTGCTGCCGGCGTCAGGCGGCCAGCGCACAGCCAGCATCTGCAGCCGTTCGCCCTTTGAGGCGGAAACGCTGGATGTCTACACCCAGCCAGCGCCTGCTCCGGACGGAGACCGGATCGCCTTCCTCCGCGGCCTGCTCGATCCGGTCACAAGTTCCGGGCTCACGTCGCTGATCGTGGGCCCGTTCGACTCACTGCCGGAGGGCACACCGCTGGGCAACGATCGCTTCCCCGGCGCCCATGGACAGGTGCTGGGGATCGGGTTGCTGCGGTGGCTGGATACCGATCAGCTGGTGTTCCTCGGTGCGGACGACGGGACCTACTCGCCATGCGCCTCTTGTGACCCAATCGTCATCCGCCGCTGGCGCGACGCATATCGCCGCTCCGTCACTGGCACGACGGAGGCCATACCCGGCAGCGACTTCGCCACCTCGGTGGCGGTCGCCTCGCCGACCGAGCTGTACCTGACATTCGCCAATGATGGCCGCGTGGTCCGCCACGACGTCAACACGGGGGCGGAGGCGGTCGTGGCGACGTTCGACGGCACCATGGCGCCGCGTGACGCGGATTATGCCAACGGACGGATTGCGCTGGTGGCACGTGGGATCATCACCCAGCTGGTCGACGACGATGGGCAGCCGATGCAGGGTGAGGACCAGGGCGGTGAGTTGCAGATCGTCAATGCCACCACTGGCGCCGTGACCCCGCTGCCCAGCGCCACGCTGCTCTTCCGGCGCCCGCGGTGGAGCCCCGATGGTACATCGCTGCTGGCCGAGGGCTATCCCTATCAGGTGGTCACCGTCGTGCCGCCCAGTGGAATGAACACCTTCCAGGATACAGTTGTCAGCAGCGTGTCAGACATCTACCGGATCCAGGTCCCATGAGCGCGCGCAGAATGGAGTGCGCCGTTGCGGCGCTGTTCACCATCCTGATGCTCGCCTCCGCACGTCAGGCCGCCGCGCAGGCCACCGGCGCCATTGCCGGTGTCATCAGCGACAGCGCCACCGGCCGCCCGATCAGCGGTGCGGTCGTCACGGTGGAGGGTGGCCGGCGCGGCGGGGTCTCGGACACCGCAGGCGCCTACCGCATCCGGGCCCTGCACGCCGGCACCTACGCGGTCAGCGTGCGCGCGGTGGGCTACGCGCCCCTCAGACGGGATAGCGTCCTGGTGCGGGCCGGCGGTACCAGCACGGTGGATGTTGCCATGCGGCCGCGCGCGGTCGAGCTCGCGCCACTGGTGGTGGAGACCGCGGACCGGATCCTCGACCCGCTGGTGACCCAGTCGGAACAGGTCATCACCAGCGAGGACCTGCGGCGGCTGCCCTTGAGCACGCTGGAAGATGCGCTCGCGCTGTCGGCGGGCGCCGTTGGCGAGAGCTACCGTGGAGGGCGGCTGGGCCAGCAGGCGTTCATCATTGACGGCCTCGGCGTCAAGAACCAGCTCGATGCCTCCACCGGTCCGCTGGGACTGAGTTTCCCGACCGACATGCTGACGGAAGCATCGCTGGTGACCAACGGGTTCTCAGCCCGCTATGGTCAGGCCATCTCCGGCATCGTCAATATCGTCACCAAGGATGGCGGCGATCAGTGGGCCGGCCGCACCGCCTACGAGACCGACCGGCCGTTCGGCAACGGCTGGGACCATGGACTCGACCGTGCCCTGCTCGAGGCCGATGGGCCACTCGTTGGGGGCATCAAGGCGGTGGTGTCGGCGGACCTCTCCGCCCAGCTCGATGCGGATCCCGTCAATGCGCCGCGGCCGGCCAATCCGCTCGATCCGCGCGCTGATGCGCCGTGGCTGCTGCCGCACAACGCCGGCGAGCAGTACAACGTGGGCGGCAAGCTCACCATCCCGATCGGCGGGCGGGAAACACTCCGCCTCTTCGGCCTCCGCTCGATTGACCAGCGCCTGCTGTTCGACCCGCTGTTCAAGTACGAGCCTGACGGCGGCCCCGCGCGGCGGGTCGCCGGAACGCTGGCAAGCGCCCACCTGCAGCACGCGAGTGGGCCCACGGCACGACATCCGTTCGTGGCCGACCTGCGCTTCTCCATCTTCAATCGTGATTTCATCCGCGGCGCACTCGACAGCCCGCCTGACTACCGGTTCGGTGCCTTCACCGGATCGCGCTTCGACATCATCGGGGAGGACCTCGCGCGCGCCCGCGATACCGCTGCGGCGAGGGCCCCGATTCCGGGGCTGACTGCCCCATCACTCAGCAGCGAAACGCCGTGGGGCGTGCCCGCCTTTTTCCTGAGCGGCAGTTCCCGCGGCGAACTGGCGTGGAACCAGTTCCGCGAGCTGCGCTCCCAGCTCGACCTGACCTTCAGCGCCGGTAGTCAGGGCGACATCTACCTCGGTGGCGAGGTGGTACAGCAGCGGGTACGCACCTTCCAGCGCGTGCTTGGCTACCTGCCAGTGGGAGATTCCGTACCCGAGGCGACGGCGTCGGAGTTCTCGCCGCTGGCGGCGGCGGCGTACGCCGAGGGTCAGTTCCGCGTTTCCGACCTGGGCATCACCGCGGGCCTGCGGCTCGATCGCTTCGACACCCGGGTGGACATTCCCGGCAAGGAACCGACCGCCAAGCTGCGACTCAATCCGCGCGTGGCCGTCTCGACCGTCCTGAATGGCGCAACCGTGGTGGGCAGCATCGGCCGGTTCAGCCAGCCGCCTGACTACCAGTACCTGGTGGATGCCGCCTTTGACGACACCACCCGGACCGGCCGTTTCCGCCAGGGCAATCCCAACCTCGGCTTTGAGGATTCCTGGCAATACGAGCTGAGCCTGCGCGCGCGGCCCCGGCCCAACTTGAGCGTGCGCGCCAACCTTTACGTCAAGCGGCTGGAAGGTCTGGTCTCGTCGGTCCCGCTGGGACAGGATCCGGACTCGTCCATCTTCGGCAATTCCGACATCGGAACGGTCAAGGGCCTGGAGCTGATCCTCGATCGCGAGCTGCGCCATGGCATCGGCGTGCGCGTGGCGTACACGCTGCAACAGGCCACCGCGTCATCCACCAGCGCGTTCCTGCTGCGCCGCGCGATCCGGATCGACACGCTCACCCACGACACGATCTTCCCGGCCAAGGTGGAATTCCCCCTCGACTACGACCGGCGCCATACCTTGACGCTCATCCTGCAGGGCCAGGTGGGCGACAGCGCCGGCCCGTCATTCGCGGGCGTCCGGCCCATTGCAGGCCTCGAGGCCGCCATCATCGGACGGGTCAACTCGGGCCTGCCCTACAGCAGCCGCCCGCTGGGCGCCGACACCATGAACGCGGTGCCCAACGATGCTCGCCTGCCCTTCACCACCACCTTCGACCTGCTCCTGCGCCGGCCGCTGCGGTTGGGAGGCGTACTCGGCGGCGTCTACCTTGACGTGCGCAACATCCTCAATCGCCGCAACGTGGTGGCGGTGCGGCGCGACACCGGCACGCCGGACGCGCCTTCGGAGCTGATCCAGTCCATGGCCATGGACGCCTACACTGCGAACCCCGACCCCATTCCCTACGAATCGGAGCGCTACCGCGCGGACGCGGACCTCAATCATGATGGATATGTGGCGGGCCAGGGCGAGCTGCTGCCGATGTACCAGGCCGCCGCCGCCGATTACCTGCAGCCGCTCTTTGCCTACGGGCCGCCGAGGCTGGTGAGGTTGGGTGTGGAGGTGGTGTTCTAGGGAGCTGAAAGCTGAAAGCCGAAAGCCGAAAGCCGAAAGCCGAAAGCCGAAAGCCGAAAGCCGAAAGCCGAAAGCCGAAAGCCGAAAGCCGAGCGAAGTTACTGCCTTCAGCCTTCAGCCTTCAGCTTTTAGCCTTCAGCCTTCAGCGCTTCGCCCCCAGCG
>DASSOW010000516.1:0-2574 GCA_035700175.1 Gemmatimonadales bacterium
CCACCTGGAGCAAGGCCGGTTCTTCTCCGAGGCTGATCAATGGGATACCGCGCGTGTCGTGGTGGTGAACCACCACCTGGCACAGCGGTACTTCCAGAATGGCAAGCCGCTCGGCAGGGACATCTATCTCGGCGCCAATTCGCAGCGGCATCCATATACCGTGGTAGGCGTCGTGGCGGATGAGCCGTCGCCCGCCATCGGTGGCCGGCTGCAGCCGCGCGAAGTGGTGTATCTGCCTGTCTCGCAGCACCCGCCGGAACAGGCGGAGTTGCTGGTCCAGGTGAAGGGCGGCGTCTTCGGCGGCTCGGCGGCGCGTCGGCTCGTCCACGATACGTTAGGTGATGGCGCGCGCGTGACGTCCATCTCCACAGCGTCAGCGACTCTGGGTCAGGAAGCTGCTGCCATCGGCTGGTTCGCCCGGCGATTCGGCCTGATCGGAATGATCATCTTCGTCGTCGCAGTCGTGGGGACGTTCGACACCATGCGCATGTGGCTTCGCGGCCTGTCGCATGAGCTGGCAATTCGCCGGGCGGTGGGAGCGACCAGGCGAAGCATCACATGGTGGGTGCTGGCACGTGCTGCGGTCGCCGGCATCGGCGGCACGGCGCTCGGCGTCTTCCTGTATCTCACCGTGATGATGCCGGCGGTGACCGAATTGATGAATGGCGTGCCGGTATGGGATGGCCGAGTGGTTGCCGGATCTGCGGCGCTGCTGGTTGCGGCAATGATGGCCGGCGCCGCGGTGCCGTTGCACAGGATGCTCAGGGAGCCAGTCGCGCGAGGGTTGGGGTAGGGTCGACGGGAAGATGGTTTCCCGTTCGTCACCCCGACGAATGTCGGGGTCCAGCGGGCGATGGTCGCAGTGCAAACCGTGGTCGATCGGACATCGGCACCGATTCGACCAAGATCCCCTTATGGCCATCAGCGAAGTGAATCGTACAAGTCGATCCATGTCGGGTTCGTGCGCTCGACGAGGTCCAGCTTCCAGTCACGCTTCCATTCCTTGATCTGTTTCTCACGGTCAATCGCTGCCCGCATCGTTGCATGCACCTCATACCAGACAAGACGGGTCACGCTGTAGCGCTCGGTGAATCCCTTGAACGTGTGGCTGCGATGTTGCCAGACGCGCTGAAGCAGATTGGATGTGACCCCTACGTAGAGCGTGCCATTTTGGCCGCTGGCGAGGATGTAGACACAGGGCTGCTTCTCAGGCATGACGAAAACTGCCGCTGCGCCAGGCGCTAGCCGTCAAATCGACCCATCATCCACTCAACGCGGATCGTGGCATGATCCCGTTGTCCCAGAAGCGCCTCTCTCACGACCCGCATCGCTCTCTAGGCCCCGACGTTCGTCGGGGTGACGCCGAGGTGAGCTCCAGCGCGCGCCCCGCGCCTCGTCCCCACGCCCTCCTCCTTACGCCCCGCGCCCCACCACCACCATCGCCCCCAGCAGCAACACCGCCGCGATGAACCACGGCGTACCCGGCAGCACCATTCCCTTCCACCGGTCAATCACCAGCGAGAACACATTGTTGAAGAGCGACGGCGCGATGATGCCTGCCATGCCGGTGAGACTCGCAATGGCGCCCTGCAGGCGTCCCTGTTCGTCGTCCGCCACGAAGCCGGTCATGATGCCCTGCATGGCGGGGAAGGTGAGGCCAAAGAGCGCGGAGAACGGGATGGCGAGCAGGAAGAGGGATGAGGTCGGTGCGAAGCCAAGGACCAGGAAGCAGATGACCCCGAAGCTGAACCCCGCGAGCATGGTGGTGTGCTCACCGAGCCGGCGTACTGCCGGCCGCACCAGGCCCGCCTGCACGATCATCGAGGCGACACCGATGACAGCGAACACCATGCCCACCATGCGTGCGTTCCAGCCGAAGCGATAGTCGCTGTAGATCACGAAGAGCGACTGGAAGGAGTCATGCGCCAGCCGGTAGAGGAAGACGGCGATCCCGAAAGCGAGCAGTGCTGTCCCATGCCGCCGCAGCATGGCCAGCGACCCCACCGGATTGGCTCGGCGCCACTCGACCGTGGATCGGCGAGTCGCGCCGAGTGACTCGGGAAGAATGAAATAGCCATACACCGTGCCCAGGAGGCTGAGCCCACCCGCCACCCAGAATGGCATCCGGAGGCTGATGGCCCCAAGGAGCCCGCCCACCGCGGGTCCGATGATGAACCCGATACCGAACGCCGCACCGAGCAGTCCATACCTGGCGGCACGCTGCTCCCGAGGCGTCACGTCGGCGATGTAGGCGAACGCGGTGGCATAGCTGGACGAGGTGATGCCCGAGATGATCCGTCCGACCAGGAGCCAGCCCAGCGTCGGTGCCGCGGCCATGAGGAAGTAGTCGAGCCCCAGCCCCAGCGTGGAGATCAGGATCACCGGCCGCCGGCCGAAGCGGTCCGAGATGGCGCCGAGGAGCGGGGCAAAGAAGAACTGCATCGCGGCCCATGTGGTCTCGAACAGCCCGAAAATCGTCGCCGCGCTTGCCGTGTTGCCGCCCTTGAAGGCGATGATCAGCTTGGGCAGCACCGGCACGATGATCCCGAGCGCCAGCATGTCGAGCAGGACGGT
>DASSOW010000517.1:0-8059 GCA_035700175.1 Gemmatimonadales bacterium
GAAACTCCCGGGATCAACGCAAGCACCTGCGCCAGCCCGACACCCAGCGCAGTGCGGGGCGAAACGGCAAAGGCATCGTCATTCTGGCTGGGTGGCGCCCAGCGCTCGATGAGCAGGATCGCGATCCCGCCGACCACCAGGGCCACCGCGACGACGACGGGAGTAAAGAGGACCGCCTTGATCTGGTGATGAAACAGGAAGCCGACCACCGCCGCCGGGACGAACGCAATCAGCAATGACATTACGAAGCGCTGGTCGGACCGATTGCTGGCAACGTGCCGCACGACGGCAGCAAGCCGGGCGCGATACAGCCAGAGAATGGCCAGGATCGCGCCGAGCTGGATGAAAATCTCGAAGGTCTCGGCCCGGGCGTCGGTCCAGCCCAGCAGGTGCCCCGTCACGATCAGGTGGCCCGTGGATGACACCGGCAGGAACTCGGTGATGCCCTCGACGATGCCCAGCAGGACTGCCTTGAACCAGAGCGGCAGCGCGACCAGCGCGCCGGTCACGCAAGCGTCTCGGCGTAGAACTGCTCATACTGCGGCACGATGTGATCCACAGAGTATTGCTGGGCATGAGCGATGCACGCAGCGCGCATCGCCTCCCACCGGGGCCGGTCCCGCAGCAGCTCCACCGCCCGGCGCCCCATGGCCTCGACGCTGCCAACCGGCTCGAGCAGCCCGGTGACGCCGTCCTCGACCACTTCCGGAATTCCACCCGCGTTGGTGGCGACGACCGGTACACCGCAGGCCATGGCTTCCAGCGCCGCGAGCCCGAAGCTCTCGGTCTGCGACGGCAGCACGAACAGGTCGGATGCCTGGAGCAGGCTTGCGACCGAGTCGAGCCGGCCGAGAAATCGCACGTCGTCGCCCACGTCGAGGGAGCGGGCCTCACGCTCGGCATCCTCCCGCTCGGGGCCGTCGCCCACCATCAGCATGGTCGCGGGCATGGCCTGCCGGATGCGCGCGAACACCCTGATCACGTCGCGCACGCGCTTGACCTCACGGAAATTGGACGTGTGCATGATGACCTTGTGCCCGGCGGGCGCCACCTTGCTGCAGTCGGGTTCCGTGGCCGGCCGATACTCCTCGAGATTGACAAAATTAGGGATGACCCGGATGTCGCAGGCTACGCATCCGAAGGCGCGATAGGTCTCGTCACGCAGGTGGCCGGACACCGCCGTCACGCCGTCGGACTGCTCGATCGAGAAACGGGTGATTGCAAAGAAGCTCGCTTCCTGCCCCACCAGTGTGATGTCGGTGCCGTGCAGGGTGGTGATCACCTTTACGGGCTGCGCTGAGCCCAGCATCTCGCGCGCCAGGTAGGCGGTCGTGGCATGCGGAATGGCGTAGTGCACGTGCAGCAGGTCGAGCCCTTCCCGGAGGGCGACTTCGTGCTGCTTCGACGCCAGCGCCAGCGTGTACGGAAAGTGGTCGAACAGCGGGTAGCGTCCCATTCGGGTATCCACTTCGTGGAAATAGACCCGCTCGGTGTAGCCCCGGAGGCGAAACGGCATGGCGTACGTGATGAAGTGCACCTCATGGCCGCGCCGAGCCAGAGCGAGGCCGAGCTCCGTGGCCAGTGCGCCGGAGCCGCCATAGGTGGGGTAACAGGTGATCCCGATCTTCATGTCTGTGCTCGTGCCCAGAGGTCGGCGATTTCCGCGGCCAGTTCCTCGGGTCCGCGGGTCGCATCAAGGGTAATCCGCTCTCCGGCAAGCTGGTGCCGGAACCACGTTTCCTGGCGCTTGGCGTACTGCCGGGTGCTGATGATCATGGCCTCAACAAGCGTGTCCTGCGAGCGCCGGCCGATAAGCACATCAACTGCCTCGCGCACGCCTACACCGTCAAGGCCCGGCGTGCCTGGTCGCGCACCGTGCGCCAGCACGGCAGCCACCTCCCCGAGCAACCCGCGCTGCACCATTTCCCGGGCGCGGATTTCGATGCGGCGGTGGAGCACCGCGCGTGGCGCCGACAGCACGATGTACCACGGATCGATGCTTCGTGCGGCGCGGGCCGCCAGCTGCCAGTGGCTGAGCGGCCGCCCTGACAGCAGGGCGATCTCGATGGCCCGGTGCGCCCGCTGGCGTCCCCCGCCCGCGAACCCCGCGTCGAGACGGCCCGCCCAGCGGACAAGTTCCAGTGCGTCGAGGCGCGCAAGCCAGGCATCGAGGCGGCGACGGAGCGCGGCGTCCAGCGGCGGCTCGTGGAAAAGCCCTTCGGCCAGTGCGCGGACATACAGGCCGGTCCCTCCGACCACCACCGGCAACCGGCCCCGATCGCGGATCCTGTCGATCGCCTCGCCGGCATCCCTCGCAAAGCGGCCGGCGCTATATCGCTCGCCCGGCGCTACCAGGTCGAGCCCATGGTGAGGAACACGCGCCTGTTCCCGGGCGGTCGGCTTGGCGGTGGCGATGTCGAGGCCACGATAGACCTGCCGGGAGTCGGCGGAAACAACTTCCAGGGGCCAGTGCGTCGCGAGCGCCACAGCAACTGCGGTCTTGCCGATGCCGGTCGGTCCGACCAGCACGGGGACCCTAGCGACGGCCAAACCGGCGCTCCAGCTCCTCGCGTGGAAGCTGCACGATCGTGGCGCGTCCGTGCACATCGTGCGGCGGCAGCGCAGTCCCGAAGAGTCGGGCCAGCAGGGTGCGCATTTCCTGCTCGCCCAGCATCTCGCCGGCTTTCACGGCGGCGCGGCAGGCGTATGTCGCGGCGAATCGCTCGAGCGCGCTGCTCCATCCGCCGAAGCGGCCGCGCGCAAGATCCGCGACCAGCTCACGAAAGCAACGTTCGGCATCGAACCGCGGATGCGGCGCCGGCACCGCCTGAAGAATGACCGAGCGACCACCGAAGGCGTCAATCGCAAACCCGGTCCGCTCCAGCAGGTCGCGATGCTGCTCGACCGCGTCCAGTTCCTCGTCGGTGAGGTCCACGGTAATCGGGAGGAGCAACCGCTGTGACGACGCGTCACGGCCCTCCAGGTGCGCCATGACTTCCTCGTACAGGACTCGCTCATGCGCCGAGTGCTGATCGACGAATACCACCGCATCGTCACTCTCGTACACGATGAAGCTGCGGAACATCTGCCGCAGCGGCGTGGCTGCGACACCTGGAACATCGGCGTCCTCCGCTCCAGGGACCTCCGACAGGGGCAAGGCACCGTCCAGCAGCCCAGGTGCCACCAGCTCACCGGCATGCCCTGCCGGCATCGGACGCCAGTCACCAACCGGCACCGCGGCAGTCAGCTGGCCGATCGCCAGGCGGATGGATTCTTCCACCGCGCGCTCGGCTCCCAGCCGGTCACGGAAGCGCACCTCGAGCTTCGCAGGATGGACATTCACATCCACGTCTGCCGGGGTCGTGCGAATGTTGAGGAGCAGCGAGGGACGGTCGCCGGGATGAATGGCAGAACGGTAGCCGGCTTCTGCGGTGCGAACGAGGAACGGATCACGGAACGGCCGGCCGTTCACGAAGAGCTGCACCCGGCGCCCACTGGGTCGTGCATCGCCAGGCCGCTGGGCAAAGCCATCGACCTGGAAACCGCCCACCGCGTGCCCCACCGGAACGAGCGTGCCCGCGAGGTCCGCCCCCCAGACAGCGGCGAGTCGCTCGGCCGAGTCCTGCCCGGCGGGCACGAAGAGGCGGCGGACATTGTCCACTTCCAGTTCGAAGCCTACGGCCGGGTAGGTCAGGGCAAGCGTCGCCACCACATCGGTCATGGCGCGCGTCTCGCTCGCGACCGAGCGGAGGAACTTTCGCCGTGCGGGCGTATTGAAGAAGAGACTCCTGACCGTAACCGTCGTGCCTGGCGTGCGCGCGGCTGGCGTCACGCCGTCCACCCGGCCACCGGTGACGGTCACTTCAGTGGCAGCCCCGTCACCGGTAGCGGTGAGCAGGACAAAACGTGAGACCGATGCGATGGCCGGAAGCGCCTCACCGCGAAACCCGAACGTGCTCACGCCGATCAGATCGGCCGCGCTCTGGATCTTGCTGGTGGCGTGACGGTCAATCGCGAGCAGCGCATCATCGCGGTCCATACCGTGCCCGTCATCCGCGACCTCGATGAGGGTCTTGCCACCCTGCTCTGCCCTGATCCGCACCACGGTTGCGCCGGCATCGAGTGCGTTCTCGGCGAGTTCCTTCACTACGCTCGCCGGGCGTTCGACCACCTCGCCGGCTGCGATCTGGTCCGCCACGGCGTCGGGAAGAATCCTGATTCGGCGGGTCATCCCTGAAATCTACTCGTCAACCCGCGTGAGCAGCGCCGCAGGCAACCACCCCGACTTGCCGGCGGCGTCGACCAGCCACCAGCTATCCTCCTGGCGACGGAGCAGCACCGACTGGCTGGCGGCCAGGCTGGTCACCTCCGGCGCGCGACCATGCGGCGAGACGCGCAGCGGCGCTTCCGCGACGACGATGGCGACCGCTCGATGGTAGCGCAGGGCGACGATGCCCGCGACAGCGCCCACCACGAGGCTCGCGCCAAGCGTCAGCGCCGCTCGCATGCGGAGACGCCGGCCATTGACGAAGATGAAGATCCACGCAAGCAACCAGAGGCCCAGCGCCACGAGTGCCAGTTCCTCGGGCGTGAGTGGCGAGACCCACGTCATGCTGCGCGACCACGCATCCGGTCCCGGCACCAGGCCCAGCGCCCGCCGCACACTGGCATTCCTCGGCCGAAGCCGGGCCGCATGCAGCCACGCCGCGCGGGCTCGCGCATCAGAACCGAGCCGGTATTGGGCGGCACCTAGTCCGTACCAGTCGGCGGCGGACGCGGCGGGATCACTCGCGCGCTGCGCGAAGCCTTCCGCCGCGGCGCGATAGGCGCCGGACTGGTAGAGCGACTCGGGACTCGGGACCTGGGACGTGAGGAGCGACGGCGGCAGCAGCAGCAGGGGGAGCAGGATGACGAGCAGGCGGCGGCCGCGACGCTCGCGATGCCGGGAGGTACCCCCGAGCGTGCCGGTGAGCTGGTCCATTTCACGTGCGAGCTGTGCCTCGCTGCGCGCGCTGCCAGCGGTGCCATACCGCGCCGCAAGAAATTCATCGCGCACCCTGGCAATGCGACGGGCCAGCTCCGAATCCAGTCCCGCGGCACGCAGCGCCGAGACCAGTGCCGGGCCGGTGCGCACGTCGGCGTCGGGCACCAGCGCACGGAGTGCTGCGAGCAGGCGGCGGTCGGATCTCGGAAGGTCGGGGTGCTGGTCACTCACGCGACGCCGGTAACGCCCGCGATACCAGTCACGCGCTTCGAGGCCGACCCACAACGCCAGCGGCAATAACGCCAGCGCGATCCAGAACGCGAGGGGGACACCACGCCAGACGGCCGCCGCGGGCGCGCGGCCTCGACGAGCGAGCAGCGGCGGAGGTGTCGGCCGGGACGATTCGTTCTCGGGAGCCGGCGCAATGCTGGTAACCGTGGCAGGCGCAGTCAGCGCGCGGTAGGCCTGCGCGTCGAGGTCGAAATAGGAATACGAGAGTTCAGGAAGGCGAAGCGGCCCCGCAGAATCGGGCAGCGCGAGGAACCGGAAGGTCTTGGTGCCGCCCAGCATGCCCGCCGTGCTGGTCATCCGGTCGTCAGTGCGATCCTGATAGTGCCGCAGGCTGTCTGGCCAGGCGAGCACCGGTGCAGGCCAGAGTGCCACATTGCCCTGGCCGGCGAGCGTGATGTCCACCGCGACCGCCTGCCCCGCGCTGCCACTGGCGGGCGCCGTCCGGCTCATCGTCAGGCCCCGGCCCACCGCGCCGCTGAAATTGGCCGGACGGCCTGCATCGGGCAGCGCACGGACCATGAGCGTCGCCGAATTGCTCTCGAGGGCGTAGCGCTGCTCCTGGCTGAAGAACTGCATGGCCACGGGCACGCTGTACTGCAGGGACGCCTTGGCGATCTCCACCGGGCCCGGCACCAGCGGAAAGACGACCTGGTAGGACACGAACAGATCGTACCACGTGTCGCCCACCTTCCGGCTGTCGGCAATGCCGGGCGGGGTCGGCTGCGGGTAACTCCACACCCCGGACAGCGTTGGCGGCGTAAGGGTGGGCGGGCGGCGCAGGCGGGAGCGGAGGTCGCGGGGGAACCACGCAGCGGTCACCACATCGACCTGCTCGCCCACGTAGATGGTGCTGTCGGAAACCAGCAGCGTCAGCGCCGGCTCGCCAGGCCGGCGTGGCGGCGGTGCCTTCCGCAGCATCGCTCGCAATCTGGGACTGATGGCGGAGGGTCCGGCTCCGGGACTGGTCTCCACCAGGATGGTGACATAGCCGGTGCGAGCGCGGCGTCCGCCCTGCTCCGCCTCGAAGGGCCCCAGCCGAAACGTGCCGGCGCGCAGAGCGCTGAGGTCCAGCTCCAGCGTCGTGGTTCGCGCTGTTGTGTCGGCCACCGAGACCGCGGTGCGCTCGCTCCGCGCCAGGACCTGGAATCCGTCAAGCGAAGGCAGCGAGATCCTGATCGGATCGGCGGAGGTCCCCGTCGCCGTCACAGTGAGGGTGATGTCCTCCCCGATCGACACACGCGAGCGGTCCAGCGTCGCGGTGACGCTGAGTCCCGGTCCCTGCAGCGTTGCCAGCAGCATGAGGACGGCGATCACCAGTCCTTCACCCCCGACGCACTGCTCTGCATGCGTCGCTGCTGGTCTTCCCTGGTCTGCCGCTCTTCCCGCGACATCGACTCGAGAATCTGCTCGGCCTGGGCCTGCGTCATTCCGGCCGACGCCGTCGATGCCGGTGGCGGCGGCTTCTGCCCGCCACCACCTCCGCCCCCGCCACCGCCACCCGACTGCGGCGGCGGCTCCGGCGGCTTCATGCGCTGGGCCAGCTCCAGGTTCCACTTGGCCCGCGCCGAGCCGGGCTGGAGCATCAGCGCCTGCTGCAGGTTGTCGATGGCGGAACCCAGCAGCTTGCCGCGGTTGGCGCTGTCAGCCCGCGCATCCATCAGGTCCACGAGACCGAGATTGTAGAGCGCGCGATAGCGAAGCGCCGGATCGAGCGAGCGGCTCGCCTCGGTGAGTGCGCGGCGCGCCACGTCGAGGCGGCCCGCACGCAATGCCGCCGTGCCGGCATTGTAGAAGGAGGTGTCCCGCGCAATCGTCCCGGACGCCGACTCGAGAAATCGTGACGCGGCATCACCGGGTCGACCCTCGGCCATGGCGCGTGCACCCTCGGATGGTCGTTGGGCGCGCACCGACTGAACCGCACCCGTCATCAGCGCCAGCACCAGCAGCGAGGCGCCCCGCCGCGTCAGCGTCTGCAGCAGGAGCAGCACCGCGGCCACCAGCAGCGGGATCCACGCGCGCGGGATCAGGTCGCTGGCCCGCGTTTCCGTCGTGGGACTGCGCTTGAAGTTGGCCAGCAGGTCTCGCACCGCGCCGGCCTGGTCGGGGGCATCGGCCGGGACGACCGTGCCATCGCTGGCCTCGGCGAGCTGCTCCAGCACCGCATCTTCCCGTCGGGTCTCGACCGGCGCGCCATTCTCATCGAGCTTGTACTCGATCAGCGTCCCGGTCGTATCCCGGATCGGAATGCGCACCGGCTTGGTGCCGCCCTCGGCCACGAACACGACCCGCACCTGCTGGGCCTTGAGTTCCTCGGCTGCCTGCCGAGCCTGCGCCAGGCTGTCGTGCAGTTCGCCGTCGGTGAAGACCACCAGCACCCGGTCCCCCACTTCACCCGAGGCGAGCAGCAACTGCCCACCCTGGGTGAGCACCGCGCTCAGGTTGGTCCCGCCCTCGCTGGCCAGGTCGGGATCCAGCGCATCGAGATACATGCGTACCGCGCCGCCGTCCACGGTCAGCGGCGTGAGGATATAGCTGCTGCCGGCAAAGGCGATGAGTCCCAGCCGGTCGCCCGGGCTGTCCTGCACCAGCCGGCGAGCCTCGCGCAAGGCATGCTCCAACCGGTTCGGGCTGGCGTCCTCCGCGAGCATGGAGCGGCTGATGTCCACCGCGAGCACCAGGCTCAGGGCGTGGGTCTCGGTGCTCACGCGCGCACGGCCACCACGGGGACCGGCCAGTGCCACCAGCCCGAGCAGCAGCACCAGGCCGAGGAGCAGTGGCGTCCAG
>DASSOW010000518.1:0-4388 GCA_035700175.1 Gemmatimonadales bacterium
GGCGTTCAGCGCCTCCACCATCTGTTTCCCGTGGTAGTACTTGCTCAGGAGACTGGGCGAGAGCAGGTCCCCCGCCAACGTAAAGAGCACCGGCCCCTCGGCGGCAAGACGATTGCGCACCGTGGCCACCCGCGCCAGCCCGCCGCTTCCGTCGCTCAGCGTGTCGAGGACGTACACATCGTTGATGGACACGAAACGAAGTGGCTGGATCCCGGGAGGCGGTGGCGGCAGGCAGCCGGCGAGAAGGGCTGCGAGGACGATCACGAGCGAAAGCAGGCGCGGCTTCATGCCGAATCTCCGGGGGAACGCAGGCACCGCAGCAGGGCGGCGCTGGCGTGGCGCAGTTCATCCAGCAGCGCGTGCGAAGGCCAGTCATCGCGCGCCGCAAATTGTTCGATCAGGGTGCGATACCACCACATGGTCTGTTCGGACGTCGCCCGGTTGGCCGCATGCACATACTCGGCGCCCAGCCGCCGCACCGTCGCGGCCAGGTCGCCGCAGCGCTGCAATTCGTCCGCGGCGCAGATATCGAGCGCCCGCGGTGATGCATCGGCCAGCAGCTGCAGGTACGCTTGGCGGCTCACCATCCACGGCCGCAAGCCGCCATGCCCGTCATAGCGGGGTTCCAGCGCCTCTCGCGCCACGGCCAGTGTCACCGGCCCGAACTTCTCCCGGATCTTGGTCTCGAGCTCGACCCGACGTGCGCCCCAGTGCTCCTCGAGCACGTGGTGGAGCACACTGGCGACCAGCGTGACTTCATCGGCGTCGTGGCGTGCCAGCAGAACAGCGACATTGGCTGGATGGGCCAGGTACGCCATGGCATTCACGGCGGGACGCCGTGATCCGTAGTGCTTGGTGGAGAACGCGAATGCGTGGCTCAGGCGGTCAGAATAGGCGCCCATGCGCATCCGCCGCGCCAGAGATGCCGGCGCTCCGTTGGGAGGAGGAGTGGCCCTCGGCCGTCACCGGATGCCGAGGAGCTTGTGTGTCTGCAGGCTGAGGCGCCACTGGGGGTGCGCCAGGCAGTAGCTGGTGGCCGCGGCCGTGTTCGCTGCCAGGTCCGGCCCGTCCATCGGCTGCAGGAAGAAATGCCGGAAGGCCAGGCCGCTGAAACGATCCGGCCGGGCGTCGGTCTGCGGGTAGACCAGCTTGAGCTCGTCCCCCTCGGTGAGCGCGAGGGGCGCGCCGGCCTTGGGACTCACGCAGATCCAGTCGAGCCCCTCGGGCGCCGGCTGTGTGCCGTTGGTCTCCACCGCGACGGCAAAGCCATGGGCGTGCAGCCCCTCGATCAGCGGTTCATCCAGCTGCAGGAGCGGCTCGCCGCCGGTGCACACCACGTAGCGTCCGGCAAATTCCTCCGCCGGCCAGCATGCCGCGACGGCCGCTGCCAGCTGCTCCGCCGATTGGAACTTGCCGCCGCCGTCACCGTCAGTGCCCACGAAATCGGTGTCGCAGAAGCCGCACGTCGCCGTCGCGCGATCGGCTTCGCGCCCGCTCCAGAGATTGCACCCCGCAAAGCGGCAGAACACCGCCGGCCGCCCGGCCTGCGCACCCTCACCCTGCAGGGTGTAGAAGATCTCCTTGACGGCGTACGTCATGGGGGGAATATAGTCGCAGGTCGCAAGTCACAGGTCTCAGGTCTTTAGCCGCCGGCTCGTGACTCGTGACCTGCGACCTGCGACCTGCGACCTGCGACCTGCGACCTGCGACTTGCGACCTGCGACCTGCGACTACCTAGCGTCCTCTACTCCTGCTTCCCGGAACCCTTTCGCCCTCAACAGGCACGCATCGCACCTGCCGCACGGGCGGCCGTCAGCGTCGGGTGCGTAGCAGCTGTGGGTGAGGGAGAAGTCCACGCCGAGGCGGAGGCCGAGGTGGATAATCTGGGCCTTGGTGAGATGGAGCAGGGGAGCGTGGATGCGAAACTGGCCGGTGCCTTCGACCCCTGCCCGGGTGGCGAGGTTGGCGAGCTGTTCGAAGGCGCGGAGATATTCGGGTCGGCAGTCGGGATAGCCGCTGTAGTCGAGCGCATTGGCGCCGATGAAGATATCGAACGCGCCGACGACCTCGGCGTAGCCAAGCGCCAGCGAAAGGAACACGGTATTGCGGGCCGGCACGTAGGTCACCGGGATGTCGTGCCCCACTTCGTCGGCGCTCCGGTCCAGCGGGACCTCGATGTCGGCGGTGAGGGCGGACCCGCCGATCGCGGACAGATCCACGTCGATGACCTGATGCCGGGTGACGCCGAGCGCGCGCGCTACCCGCTGGGCGGCCTGCAGCTCCACGGCATGCCGCTGGCCGTAGCGCACGGTGAGCGCATGCAACGCAAAGCCGTCAGTGCGCGCCTGCGCCGCGGCGGTGGCCGAGTCCATGCCGCCCGAGAGAAGGACGACGGCGAGTGGGGTGGGCATGGGGGGAAGATAGACGCCGATGGGGCGGCAGGGGCAAAGCCATGTCTTTGCCCCTACCGCCCCAACACATGCCTCAGTGCTCCCTCCAGTTCCGGATACCGCATCCGGTACATCGACTGGGCAAGCGCCGCGGCCTCCACGCGCTGGCTCGCGAGCAGCAGTCCGTCAGCCATCTCGCCCGCCACGGCGCGGAGGGCAAATGCCGGAACCGGAATTGCCGCCGGGCGATGCAGCACACCTGCGAGTGTCGCGATGAAGTCCCGGTTTCGCTCGGCGCGGCCCACAAGATTGACGGGGCCGGACAGGTCATCATGCTCAATGGCGTGGCGGAGCACGCCGAGCACGTCATCGAGCGCCACCCAGCTGAGCCACTGGTCGCCGGACCCGAGCCGCCCGCCGACGCCGAGGCGGACAGGAAGCGAGAGCAGCGGCAACGCGCCGCCCGCGGGCGAAAGCACGATGCCCAGTCTCGGGTGCACCACCCGGATTCCTGCCTCGCGCGCCGGATCGGCGCTTGCCTCCCAGACCTTGCAGACCTCGGCGAGGAAGTCATCGCCAGGTGCGGCCTGCTCGTCGAGCACCGTGTCGCCCTGGCTGCCATAGTAGCCCACCGCCGACATGCTCACGAGGACGGCCGGCTTGCGATCGAGGCGCGACAGCGCGCGGGCCAGCAGTGCGGTGCTGGTGCGGCGGCTCTCGCGGATGCGTTGCTTCTGCTCCCGGGTCCAGCGGCGCGAGATGCTGGCGCCGGCCAGGTGGAGCACGGCGTCCACCCCATCGAGCCGGCGTGGGTCGAGCTCGCCGCGTGCGGGATGCCACACGATGTCGTCCGCGCCGGGGTCGTGCCGCACGATGCGTCGTACCAGGTGACCGGACGTGGTCAGCGCCCGGACCAGCCGAGAGCCGATGAAGCCGGTGGCTCCCGTCACGGCCACGGTGAGCGGCACCGCCGGCATCCCTTGCGCAAATTCGTCGCGCAGAATTTCATGCCGATATCGAAGCATGCGGTCGACGCGCCGCCGGATCCATGGCGTCGCCAGCGCGCCCAGCGGCCCGAGCGGCGGCGTGAACTCGACCCGGTCGTGCACCGACGACGATGTGTCACTCTGGGGCAGCATCTTGTGGAGATGCACCCAGTGCGCCAGCGGTCCCGAGACCATTTCGTCCACGAACTGCCTTCCCGGCACCGTGTTGCGATGGCGGGCAACCCAGCGCATCCGGACTGGCCCCACCGGCACGGACAGTACGGTGCGGGCGCCATCGGTGAGTCCGCCGCCCTGCTGCACCACCGTGACGCGCTGCCAGGGTGGCAGCAGCCGCTCGAGAGCTCCCGGGCGCTCATGCCAGGCGTAGACCGCGCCGGCCGGCGCCGTGACCGAATCGGTACGCTCCACTATTTCACGCGAGGATTGCGATGAATCGGTCATGCGCAGATTGATCCCCTGGCTGCTGCTGTTGGCGACCGCCTGCTCGCTTCAGGCCCAGGCGGCCTCGCCCTGCGTGGTTTCCCACATCGTGGATGGTGACACCTTCGACTGCAATGACGGCACCCGGGTGCGGCCTATTGGCATTGATGCCCCGGAACGGGCCCAGGGTGTCGCCGCTGATTCTGCAACCGCCATGCTCGCCCGCTGGGTGCCACTGGGCGACACCGTGCGGCTGGAGCGTGATGTTTCGCTCAACGACCGATACGGCCGCCGGCTCGCGTGGGTGTGGCGGGGCGACACCCTCGTCAACGAGCGCATGGTGGCCAGCGGCTGGGCGCTGCTCTATACAGTGCCACCGGACGTGCGCCATGTCGAGGCACTGGAGTCGGCGCAGGCCCGCGCGAGGAAGGAACACCGGGGCGTGTGGGGGATGGAACACTTCACTTGCGCGCCGGGGGATTTCCGGCGTAAGCGGTGCTGAGGAGTCAAGAGTTGAGGGTTGAGAGCAGAAACGTCCCAACCTCAACTCCTAACGCTCATCCTCTCATCT
>DASSOW010000519.1:0-10064 GCA_035700175.1 Gemmatimonadales bacterium
TGGCGTCCACGCTGCTTCCCACGATTGACCGCCTGTTCCTCGTGCAGGCGCATTCCCTGGAGACGACAGGTGTCTACGCGCTGGGGCAGAAAATCGCAGCGCTGACCGGCCTGATTCTGGCGGGATTCCAGGCCGCCTGGGCGCCGTTTGCATTTGCGCGTCGCAGCGACCCCGACAAGGCCCGTTTGTTCTCGACGGTGCTGCTGCTGGTTGCGACGGCCGTGGTGGCGCTGGCATTGTTGTGCGTACTGTTCGCGCCAGTCATTTCGCGCGTCATGGCCACGGAGGCGTATGCGGGAGCGGCTGCGTTTGTTGGGCCGTTGGCCCTTTCAGCCGGACTCAGTTCCGTCTTTGCCGTGGTGGCAATCGGTTCGGTGCTCGAGGGCCGCACCTTGCACAACCTGGTGGCCTACGTTGCCGGCGTCGCCGTGACGCTGGGCCTCAATGTCGTCCTGGCACTCCTGAAGACCCCGCCAATCTGGATTGCCTGGGCCAACCTCGCCGGCCAGGCTACTGCAGTGGCCATCATGGCCGTGCTGTCACAGCGAGTACACAAGGTTCCCTATCCGTTTCTCCGGACCATGCTGCTGCTCGGAGTCGGCGCCCTCGCAGTGACGCAACTGGGTGGACGGGTCACCAGCATGAGCGGGACGGAAATTGCCGCCTTCGCGTTGGCGGTGATTGCCGGCACGGCAGCCTGGCTGATGTTCGCCGTACTCACGCCCGCCCAGCGTACGCGGCTCCTTGCCCGGGTGCGACGCGCGCCGGGCGCCGCCTCATGACGATGCCTGGCGTGTACGTCATGGTGGCGCTGGTGACCGCCACGCTTCGGCTGGTGCCCGGGCTGTGCTGGCCCTACCGCGGCATGGATGCTGGGGCGCACCTCCTGCTTCGGCGCCACATCCGCCGCAAGGGCATGCGGCTCACCATTGAAGGCTGGCCGCTGGTACTCGACCGGCGTTTCACCTATCCGTGGGTCTTTCACTGGTTGCTCGCGCTGTTGCCGGAATCGTGGTTGCGGCGGGTGCCGCCGCTGCCAAGCGCCATCTGCGATGTGCTTCACGCGACCATCGGCGTATGGCTTGCAGGCCACCTGGCCCCGCTGATCATGCCCGCCACGCCCCCCGGCCAGGTCGCGCTCCTTGCCGGACTCTTGTTTGCCACCTCGCCGGCACTGCTCGTCGCGGGGTTCGGTCCCCGGGCGTACGAAGTGACGCCCCGCCCCTTTGGGGAGCTGCTGTATACGGCCACCATGGCTGGCGCCCTTGTCTACCTGGCCGAGGGGTCGGTGCTGGGGGCGTGCATCGCACTGATTTCCGGCGGCCTGCTTCTGCTCTCGAGCAAGTTCGCTGCGCAGGTGCTGCTCTTCTGCACGCCGGTGGTCGCGCTGCTGGCTCGCGATGCCCGCCTCCTGCTGCTGTTGCCGGGGGCTGTGCTTGTCGCGATGGTGGTTTCGGGAGGCGGCTACTGGTGGATACTGCAGACCCAATGGGTGCATTTGCGTCATTACCGGCGCACCTTGCAGTACCAGCATCCCACTCTCGCACGACGCAACCGGGGACGGGAGCTGGTGCGCGCGGTCGGTTCGGCACTGGCCTCGCCGAAGGATCGGGCGCGCTGGACCCGCGCGGTCCAGCTCGCCGAGGCGCATACTTTCCTGCAGTTCCTGCTGCGCAATGTGCTCTGGTGCGTGGTTGTGCTGCTGTACGCCATGGAGCTGGTGCCGGCCGGCACGGGGGCGGGGGCTGCCTGGATCCTGCTGCTGTGGGCCTGGACGCTCGCGCCACTGCTCCCCTTCCTGCTCTCCTCCATGCGTGATTTCCGGTTTCTCGGTGAGGCTGAACGGTACCCGGAATACGCCGTTACACCCGCCTCCATCCTCGGGGCGATGTCGCTCCTCGCGCTCCCGGCCGGGCAGCGTTCCCTGGCGCTGGTCGGCTATGTCGCAACGCTGATCGTGGCAGAGACCTATACCGTCGCCCGGCTGCGCTGGAACGCACGCCGCCAGCGGTCGCGCTCACTGGACGAATTGGCAACATTTCTTTCGCAGTTTCCTGCCGGGACGGTTGTCGTGCCATTGCCGTGGCTGCTTGCATATCAGGTGGCGCCGGATGTCTCCTGCGCCTTCGTCGCAGGTATTGACGCGAAGGTCTGGTGCGAGGATCCGGACGGCATCTTTGCGTTCTACCCCTGGCTGCGGCCGGATGTGTCGCAGTGGGCACGCAAGTATTCGGCGTCGGCTGTCGTGGTGGATCGCGCGGCCCTTCAATCAGGGGCCGCTCCGGATTACGATTTCACGGCGCTGCAGCTTGCCTTCGAGAATGATGGATTCCAGGTATACCGGTGGCCCTGAGCCCCAGTTGTACTGGCTGCCTCAGGACGTCGGGCAGGGGAGCGGCGTGAACGACCAATCTGGCGGGACACCAGACGACCTTCTCGGGCAACTGCGCGCGGCGTATGCAGACAGCAGTCGCCGTGTCGCCGAGAAGTGGCACCGATCGCTCCCGTTCGGGGACGTGGTCGTGGACCGGTGGGAGCGAGCCCGCGTGCTGGGCTTCGGTCCCGGAAGCAGCATCTACGATTCCGCCCTTGTACTGGGCGATGTCTCGGTCGGTGCCGAGACGTGGATCGGCCCGGGCACGGTACTTGATGGCTCAGGTGGGCTCACTATCGGCGGGACCTGCTCCATTTCGGCGGGTGTCCAGATCTACACGCACGACAGCGTGCGGTGGGCGTTGTCAGGCGGCGCGCTCCCGGTGGAGCGTGCGCCGGTCCGCATCGGAGACCGAACGTACGTCGGACCCATGAGCCTCATCACCAGGGGCGTGACGATCGGCCGGTGCTGCGTGGTTGGCGCCAATTCGATCGTGAACAAGGACCTGCCTGATTATGCCATCGCGGTCGGTTCCACCTGCCGCATCGTCGGGCATGTCACGATCGATTCCGCCGGCGCAATCGAACTCGTTTACGACACTCCCGGCGGTTGAGGAGGCCACGATTTCCAGACCCATTCCGATCACCCGGGCCGTCTTCGATGAGGCCGAGGCCGCAGCGGTGGCCGAGGTGCTGCGCAGCGGCTGGGTGGTGCAGGGACCCAGGGTGGCCGCCTTTGAAGCGGGATTCCGCGCCTTCACGGGACTGCCGGACGCCGTCGCGTGCACGTCTTGCACGACGGCCCTGCACCTGGCCCTGCTGTGTGAAGGCATCGGCCCGGGTGATGAGGTCATCGTGCCTTCGTTCACCTGGGTGGCCACGGCCAACGCGGTACTGTACTGCGGCGCCACGCCCGTCCTTGCGGACATCGATCTCGACACCTTCAACCTGACGCCCGAGGAGATCGGGCGGCGCGTTACGGAGCGTACCCGGGCCGTCCTTCCCGTGCACCTGTTCGGCCTGGCGGCCGACATGGACGGCATCATGGCCGTCGCCCGCGAGCACGGCCTTGCAGTGGTGGAGGACGCGGCCTGCGCCCTGGGTTCCCTCTGGCGCGGCCGCCACGTAGGCGCATTCGGCGGCGGCGGGGCCTTTTCCTTCCATCCGCGCAAGGCGATCACGACCGGCGAAGGCGGCATGTACACGACGGCTGACGCAACGAAGGCGCAGCTGGCCCGCTCGCTCCGCGATCACGGCGCGCGCAAGTCGGACTTCGCCCGGCACGGCAACCCCGGTGCCGCGCTGCTGCCCGTGTTTGACGTCGTGGGGTACAACTATCGGATGACCGACTTGCAGGGTGCCGTCGGGGTGGCACAGCTTGCCAAGCTGCCGGTGATACTCGACCAGAGAATCGCGCTCGCCAAGCGCTACGACACCCTCCTCGCTGACCTGCCGGGATTGAAGACGCCGTCCGAGCCTGACGGGTGCCGCCACGCTTATCAGTCGTACGTCTGTCGACTGGACGTCCGCGAGCTCTCGGAAGCTTCCATACGGAGTGCAAACGCACGGCGCAATGCGGTGATGGCCGCACTCGAGGGCGAGGGAATCGCCACCCGCCAGGGAACCCACGCCGTCCACGCGCTGGCGTACTATCGGCGCACCTTCGGCTTCAGCGAAATGGACTTTCCGAACGCCTGGGCGGCGGATCAGCTGAGCCTGACGCTTCCGCTCTTTGCGGGCATGGAGGAGGCGGACCAGGATCGCGTCGTCCAACGATTGCGTCACCACCTGAGCTCGACTCGTGGCTGACGCCCCGACACGCGACTCGATGTGGGGTGCGCTGCAGGATCCGCTGGATGACTCGTCGCTCCGCTGGGACGCGCGGTCCTCGTCGCTCATCTCGGAGGGTGGGAACCGCTATCCCGTGCGCTCAGGCATTCCCCGCTTCGTCGCCGGGCAGACAGTGCCGCACGAACAGGCCAGCACCGGGGAGACGTTTTCGCGGAAGTGGGACCGGGTGAGCCACTTCGGGCACGACGAGGCGACGCGAAAAACCATGCACGACTGGTACCTGGAGCGCTACGGGTGGCCGGACGAGGACGCCCTGGCGCGCTTCCTTGGCGGCTGCCAGCGAGTACTGGACGCGGGGTGCGGCGTGGGCCGTGACGTGGTGTGGTACCGGAGCCTGGCCCCGGCCTCGGCCCTGGTGGCGGGCGTAGATATTTCCACGTCGGTTGATCACGCGATGGCCAATGCCGGACCGGACGCGCGAATCCTGTTCGCGCAGGCGGATCTGGCGCAGCTGCCCTTTGCGCCAGGCTTCTTCGATTTCGTGGCGTGCGACCAGGTATTGCATCATACCCACGATCCTCGCGCGAGCTTCCGGCACCTCGTCAGTCGCGTGCGGCCGGGCGGGGTTCTCGCCTTCTACGTCTACCGGGTCAAGGGGCCGATCCGCGAATTCTGTGACGATCACCTGCGCCAGCTCGCCATCGGCATGCCCGACGAGGACGCCGTACGGCTCGCGGAGGCCGTGACCCGGTTCGGCCAGGCGCTGACGGACCAGCACCTGACCATCGACATTCCTGAGGCGATCCCGGAGCTCGGAATTGCTGCCGGCCGGTTCGACTTGCAGCGATGGCTGTACTGGAATGTCTTCAAATGCTACTACAATGCTGACTGGGACTGGCAATCCAACGTCATGACCAATTACGACTGGTACCGTCCGCGGACCGCCTTCCGTTACACGCCCGGGGAGATTCGTGCGTGGATTGCCGATGAAGGCCTGGAAGTGTTGCACGAACACCTGGGCGACGCAGGCCTCTCCTATCGCTGCCGGCGCCCTCTCACTGGAACGCAAGGACCGAAGGCATGACGCTGCAAGGCAAGCGAGTGGTCGTGGTCGGCGGCGCCGGCCTCATCGGGTCGCATGTGGTGGACCGGCTCACCCGGGAGGATGTGGCCGAGATCGTGGTCTATGACAACTTCACCCGCGGCACCATGGGGAACCTCGAGGACGCGCTCCGCGACTCCCGTGTCAAGGTGTTCGAGCTCGGCGGCGACATCCTCCACACCGACCTGCTGGCCAAGGCACTCGAGAAGACCGACACCGTCTTTCACCTCGCGGCGCTCTGGCTCCTGCACTGCCACGAGTATCCCCAGTCCGCCTTCGAGGTGAACATCCGGGGCACCTTCAACGTGCTGGAGGCCTGCCGGCAGCACGGCGTGAGGCGGCTGGTGTACTCGTCGTCTGCCAGCGTGTACGGCGATGCGGTCGAGATCCCCATGACCGAGTCGCACCCGTACAACAACACCACGTTTTACGGGGCCTGCAAGATCGCCGACGAACACATGGCCCACGCCTATCATCACCGCTATGGGCTTGATACCATCGGCCTGCGCTACATGAACATCTACGGGCCGCGCCAGGACTATCGCGGCACCTACGTCGCCGTCGTCATGAAGATCCTGGACCGGATTGACCGCGGCCTGCCCCCGATCGTCTACGGCGACGGCTCCCAGTCGTACGATTTCATCTACGTGGCCGACGCCGCCGACTGTAATGTGCTCGCCGCCAAGGCCGCGGTTACCGATGGCTGCTACAACGTCGGCAACGGCGTGAGCACCACCATCAGGGAAATCTGCGAGCTCCTCCTGCGGCTCACCGGAAGCGAGCACCTGGGGATTCAATATGAGCCTGCCGGCCAGACCTTCGTGACCCGGCGCCTGGGCTCGACCGTCGCCGCCGAGCGTGACCTGGGCTTCCGCGCCACCACCGACATCGAGGACGGATTGCGGCGGCTGATCGCGTGGCGGCAGGCGCACAAGGAGGCTGTGGCCGAGCGCCAGCGCGCCGTGGGTGCGGCAGCCGACTGATGTGCGGCATCGCCGGCGTGCTGGACCTGCGGGGGAATCCCGTGGCGCACGAGACGGTCCAGCGCATGACCGATGCGATCGCGCACCGGGGACCCGATGGCGAGGGCCACTGGCGCGAGGGGCCGGTAGGACTCGGGCACCGGCGGCTGGCCATCATCGACCTGTCGCCGGCCGGGCGCCAGCCGATGCTGGACGAGAACGGCGCCGCGGTGCTGGTCTACAACGGCGAGATCTACAACTTTCGGGAACTCCGTTCCGAGCTTGAGCGCTTTGGCCGGCGGTTCCGCTCGCAGTCGGACTCCGAGGTCCTCCTGCAGGCGTACCGCGAATGGGGGCCCGCCTGCCTCGAGCGGTTCAACGGCATGTTTGCCTTCGCCATCTGGGACCGGTCAAGCCAACAGCTCTTCCTGGCGCGGGACCGCTACGGGGTCAAGCCGCTCTACTGGTGGACCGACGGACGTCGCTTTGCCTTCGCCTCCGAAATCAAGGCGCTGCTCACTCTTCCCGACCTGCGGCGCGAAGTCTCGCTTCCCGCGCTCCACCAGTACTTCACCTTCCAGAACATCTTCACCAGCGAAACCCTTTTCCAGGGCGTCGAGCTGCTGCCGCCGGGACACACACTGACGGTGAGTGTCGACGGCGGCGTCGGCACGCCGGCTCGCTACTGGGACTACCGCTTCGGCGCCAATGAACTGCGCCTGGATGAGGCGGAGTGCGTGGACCAGCTGTTTGCCACCTTCCAGGAGGCCGCCGTCCGCCAGCTGGTGAGCGACGTGCCGATCGGCTCCTACCTGAGCGGCGGCATGGATTCGGGCTCGTTGACCGCCGTTGCCGCGCAGCACCTGGGCCGGATCCGGAGCTTCACGGCGGGATTCGACCTCACATCCGCGGCGGGACTCGAGCTGGGCTGCGACGAGCGGGACGCCGCGGAGATGATGGCGCACCATTTCAGGACCGAGCATTACGAGGTGGTGCTCCATGCGGGTGACATGGAGCAGGTGATGGGTGACCTCATCTGGCACCTCGAGGACCTCCGGGTGGGGCAGTCGTATCCGAATTACTATGTGGCCCGCCTCGCCAGCCGCTTTGTCAAGGTGGTGCTGTCAGGGTCGGGCGGTGATGAGCTTTTTGGGGGCTATCCCTGGCGCTACTTCCAGGTGGCCGGCAGCCGGAATCCCGATGAGTTCTTCCGGAACTATTACGCGTTCTGGCAGCGGCTCATCCCCGATGACGACAAGCCCCGCCTCTTCAATGCCGCTACGCTCCGCGCCATCGGAGGGCATTCAACGATGGACGTGTTCCGGAACGTCTTTGCCGGGCACGACCTGCCGCTCGAGACCCAGCAGGACTACATCAATCACTCGCTCTACTTCGAGGCGCGCACTTTTCTCCACGGGCTGCTGGTGGTGGAAGACAAGATCAGCATGGCCCATGGGCTGGAGAGCCGGGTGCCGTTCCTGGATAATGCCCTGGTGGACTTCGCCATGCGGGTGCCGGTCGGCCTCAAGCTCGAAGCCGGCCTGCTGCGTGAGGCGGTGGACGAGGATGACATCGTCAAGCGACAGCGCTTCCGTCGCTCGGCGGAAGGGAAGACAGTGCTACGGAAGGCCATGCAGCGGCTCATCCCGCCGGAAATTGTCGACCGCAAGAAGCAGGGATTCACGGGGCCGTACGAGTCCTGGTATCGTGGCGAGAGCCTGGACTACATCCGGCGACTGCTGACGAGTCCCCGGGCGCGCTACCGCGAATTCCTGGACCCCGCCTTCGTCGAGACGGTGCTGGCCGAGCACCAGTCCGCCGCCTGCAACCATCGCCTGCTGATCTGGTCGCTGCTGTGCTTCGAGGTCTGGCTCCGGAGGTTCATGTAAGGTGGCCTACCACCTCGAGGGGTACCGAACCGTGCTCGCTGCCGCCAAGGCTGCCGGCGCCGAGTTCCTGCCGTTCTCCATGCAGGGACCGGCGCAGCACGTCGGACGGAAGACCATCTATCTCCGGCATGACATGGATTTTTCCCTGGAGATGGCGGTACGGCTTGCGGAGGTGAACGCCGCCGAGGGGGTGCTGGCCACGTTCTTTGTGCTGCTGCGTTCTCCCGTGTACAACCTGCTGAGCGCTGACACGCTACCCTACCTGCGCGACATCCGGGCGATGGGACAGCGACTCGGTCTTCACGTGGCCGTGCCTGCCGCGCTGCCCGCAGGCGACGCCGGCCTCGCAGGGCTCGTCCTGGCGGACTTTGCAACGGCCCAGCAGCAAGTCGGGGAGCTTGATCCGGTGTACGCCTGGCACAACACGACGCCGGAGCTGCTGGAGCGGGGCCTGGCCTTGCGCGTCGAGGGTCTCGTCAGCGCGTACAGCGTCCCCTATTTCCGGGACATTCCGTACTATTCGGACACGGGCATGCGTCGCACCAGCGAGGAGTGGCACGACGTGGTGCGGTCGGTGGAGGGACCGATGCAGCTACTGTTTCATCCGGAGCTGTGGGTGGGGGGCGGCGCCAGCCCTTCGGTCGCGCTGGGTCGAACGTGGCGCTACGTCATCCGCGAGCGTGAGGTCGAATTCCTGCGAAACCGCGAGTATGAGCGTGACTTCCCTGGCGGCGTGGCTGATGAGTTCGTGCACGATCTCGTGACACGAATCGAGGCTGCCGCCGCGCTTCCCGGGGCATCGGCCGGGGCATGAAGATCACCGTCGACATGCTCGTCGAAGCCCTGGGTGACGCCATTCGGGCGGTGCATGGACCGACCGAACGAGACTTCTCGCGCGTGGCGCCAATTGACCGCGCCGACGAAGCATCCTTGAGCTTCTGCAACAAGGCGCCGCCTGCGTGCGAGCGCCTGATCCGCGAGACAGGGTCGCGCGTGATCCTGTGCGGCGAGCCACAGGTCAGCAGCCAGACCCTGGCACTGGGAAAGACGCTCGTGGTGGTGGCAGAACCGCGTCTGGCCATGCTGCGGGTGATAAAGCGATGGTTCGCGCCCGCACGTCCACCTGCCGGCGTCCATCCCTCCGCCGATGTCGATCCGCGGGCCGAGGTTGCCCGGACAGCATCGATCGGCCCCTTTACGCACGTGGGTGCCGCCACGGTGGGAGCGGATACGGTGGTGCAGGGGCACGCCTACATCGGCGATGGCGTCCGGATCGGCGCCCGGGTCATCATCCAGGCGGGCGCGATCGTGGGGGCCGACGGATTCGGGTACCAGCGGAACGAGCACGGGGAGCTGGAGCGCTTCCCTCATGTGGGCGGTGTGCTTATCGAGGATGACGTCGAAATCGGGGCGTGCAGCTGCGTGGACCGTGGCGCGCTCGGCGATACCGTGCTGCGCCAGGGTTGCAAGATCGACAACCTGGTGCATATCGCCCACAACGTGACCATCGGCCAGCATGCGCTGGTCATCGCGCACGCGATGGTCGGCGGGAGCACCGAAGTTGGCGATGGCGCATGGGTGGCCCCGTCCGCCACGCTCAGGGACGGTATTCGCATCGGGCACCACGCGACCGTGGGCCTCGGAGCGCTCGTCGTGAAGGATGTGCCAGATGGAGCTGTCGTCATGGGCGCGCCTGCCAGGCCGATGAGCGAGTACAAGGCGCTGCTGGCCGCGCTCCGGACCCTCGAAGCGCGCGAGTGACGAACTCGTCATGGCCTGGCGGGGTGATGTGACCGATACCCTTGTCATCGGCGCTGGCGTGATCGGCCTCGCGGTAGCACGGGAACTCGCCATGGCCGGACGCGACGTGGTGGTGCTCGAACGCCACCCCGGCCCTGGCATGGAAACCAGCAGCCGCAATAGCGAAGTCCTCCACGCCGGCATCTA
>DASSOW010000520.1:0-6564 GCA_035700175.1 Gemmatimonadales bacterium
CCCCGGTTGACTGGACGCCCGAACGCTCCCGCCGCCTGGTGCGCACCGATTTCCGGGACATGAAGTGTGCCTTCCCGCTGCAACGCAACGACGATTACGAGATCTGGCTGGACTTCGAGACCGGGCAGCAGATCATCGGTCTTCCTCATCCCGGAAAGGTGGATCCATGCTGAAGCAGGCCTACGGTGGGGTAATCTTCGACGAGACCGGCAACGTTCTTCTGCGGCGGCCATCCAACGGTTTTGACAACACCGCATGGACGTTCGCCAAGGGGAAGCACGAGGGGACCTGCACCGCGGAGGATACGGCACTGCGCGAGGTGAAGGAGGAGACGGGATACACCTGCCGCATCCTCGGCCGTGTGCCCGGCTCCTTCCCGGGCGGGACGAGCATCAACGAATACTTCCTTATGGTTCCGGATGGCGAGCCAGGGAAGTTCGACTGGGAAACCGAGGCGGTTATCTGGGTGTCGCCCGAGGAGGCGGTGGGATACATCAACCAGACCGGCAAGGAGGTGGCCCGGGTGCGGGACCTGGCCGTGCTCGAGGCCGCCGTCGCCGCGTACCGGGCCCTCAACTCCGCCAAGGCCTGAGCTTCAGTCGAGCGGCGCGCTACCCGCAATCAGCAGCCGCTCGGCCAGCTGCATGAGGTCCACTGGCCAGTATTCCGCCGGTCTCGGCTGACTGGTCCCCGGCAGCGCCCGGCACGTGAGCACCGCGCGCCGCCACCGGAGCGGCACCGCATCCCGCCCATGAATGGCGCCTAGCAGCGCACCTGCGATGGCGCCATTCGTGTCGGTGTCACCCCCGCGTCCCACCGTCCGGATCACGCCCTCTTCCAGCGACTCTGCGTGCAGCGCCTCGAAGAACGCATTCTGCAGAGCGACGGGTGCGAAGCCCATGTGAGTCTGGAAGTCCTCCGGCGGCACCGACGCCGCGCCGTCCAGCGCCTGCCTTACTTCCGCAGCAGCGTCTGCTCTCTCGGCCCATGCCACGGCGGCCTGATATGCGGCGGCTGCACCATCTCCATGTCGCACGGCCTGCGCGATGGCCGCCGCGAGCGCCGCCGCCGCATCCCGACACACCGGATTGGGATGGGTGAGGGCACTGTCCTCCCGTGCCAGCTCGCCGACCCTCTCTGCCGGCAGTGCGTGCCCGAAAACGCCGAGGGGGCTCACACGCATCACGGATCCATTGGAAGCGCTGGCGTGATCGGGATGGCCACGCAGACCACGTCTGGTCGTGGTGCCGACGTCGAAGGGCACGCTCGCCAGCCAGGCCTGATAGGACTTCGCGACTACCGAAGCGTTGAAGCCGCCTTCTGCCACGATGCTTCGGGCCAGCGCCAGCGCCAGCTCAGTGTCATCGGTGGGCTGGCCGGCGATGGTGTGCCACGCGCCGCCGTCCGCCAGCTCCCGCACTCCGGCGGGATACCGCGCGTCGATGCTCTTCTGGTCGAGGAATTCCACCAGCTGGCCCAGCGCGTCACCCGCAGCCTGTCCCAGGAGGCATCCCTGTGCTCGGCGCAGGACGCCCGCATCGCTGATACGGCGACCCGTGAGATCAGAGGCTCGTGCTGGTGCGGGATCGCTACCGTTAACGCTCGTGGTCCGGTGTCCGTGCCACCTCACTGCGCTCAGTGCCTTTGCGATCGGCGCCGATCCGCCGAAGACGTTCCCCACTGACGGGCTCAAGGTCGGGTAGCGAATCGGGTCGCCATCCTGGTCCAGCAGGTCGCCACCGGCTCCCAGCAGCAGCGCATGGCCGCCGGCCACATCCCATCCGGTCGGTTCGCTCAGGGAGACGCCGGCATCGGCGTCACCTACCGCGACCAGCGCCAGGCGGTAGGCGATGCTGGGCATCGGCATGAACCGAGCGGGAGCCAGGCGCGTGGCATTCACTTCAGCGTCAACGCCGGAATGGTGGTTGAGCAGGACGACAGTAGATGAATCGAGACGCTGAGAAAGCGGCGCACGCTGGACCGGCTGGCCGTTCCGGAGCAGGGGCGCTCCTTCGGACCAGGTGAAGAGATCGCCCTCATCGTCGGGCGCGAGTGGAGCGTAGACCACGCCAAGCACTGGCAGTCCCCGCGTCCGGTCGATCAGCGCGATGGACACCGCGCTGCCACGCCAGCCCTCGATGAAGGCATTGGTGCCGTCGTTCGGGTCCACCAGCCAGCCGATGGTCGCGTTCCTGTTGCCGCCCCACTGGGTCTCTTCGCCGTAGTAGGCCCAATCCGGAAATGCGGTGAGCAACCGATCACGGATCAGGCCCTCGGCCTCGTCATCCACGTCGGCATGATGTCCTCCGTAAGCCCTTGGGCCATCGGCGCGATGAAATTCGGCGCGGATGAGCGCGCCGGCGTCGAGCGCGGCCTCGGTGGCAACGGCGAGTGCGCGGGTGAGGTCGGTCAATTCGCCAGTGCCTGACACACTTCGGAAACGAACGCGCTCCCGGGCCTGTACTCGGGCCGGCTCGTCACAACCCATTTGGCAGTTCCGCGGCCCGTGGCCAGGACACACTCACCCTCATGCGGCTGAGTGGGATAGCCAAGCGCAGCATTGAATGGCTCCCACCAATCCAATCCCGTCACCACAAGAACGACCGCAGGTTGAAAAGCTTCCATCTCCAGTTTCAGCAGCCGGCAGCAGTGCTCTAGCTGCGCCTCACACTGAGCACCCGTCGGGTCCCCGCCCCCGCCTGGTGACAACTTGTACAGGTTTGACCACGCCAGACTATTTGACCAGCTCTCAGGTTGACGAACGAGGCCACATTGCTCCGCGACGTGGTGCGCCGTCCGCCAGAAGGCCGACAGATTGGTGTTGTATCGGTTACTCCCGTCTGCCTGCTTTGCTGCTCCCGCGAGTTTCGTCACCCACTCCATTCCGGATGTGGGGTTCGAGGCCTCCGTCACGATGCGCTCGAGCTCGTCAGCTCGGCCGCCGTCCCGCAGCATGAACTGCGGGTCCCAACCATTGGTCGCGCGACCAATGAGCAACATCCCCTTGCCGGGCTCGTAGTCCACGCCGCACATGGGCCAGAACGCGGCGAGCTTGGAATTGTGCAGCCTGGGCGCGCTGGCTACGCTGCTCAGCATCTGCCGGTAGGTGTCGCCGTAGCTGGACGGGAGGGTCGGGGCAGTCACGTCGACTCCTGGTCAAGGGAACTGGAGCGCCGTGCGGCGGATCCGCGCGGTGAGGTAGCCCGCCAAATCAGATGGCGAGAGTCTTGCCCGGAAATGATTCGAGGTTACAGGCGCATCTTAGCGATGTCCGGTCAAGCTGACCAGAGGAGGTTCGGTTGAGGCTCGATGACCTTGTCACGACAGTTCCTGCTCGTCGCGCCACTGCCGCGTGATCTGCATCATCCGGCGCAATGACCGGACCCGCCTGAACCGTTCGGGCGCAGCGTGCATTGCGTGGCCGATCTCAAAGCAGCGCCTCAGGTGGGACCAGCGGCGCCAGACATCGGGGTCGTTGATGTTCGGTGGCGCATTATCCAGCGCCCGGAGCGCGGCCTGCGGATCTCGCAGGACCGCCGCGACACCCTTGACGCCGATCTGCTGGGCCGCCGCATGCAGCAGGTACCATTCCTCATCGGTCGCCAGCGCGTTCACCTTCTCCGGAGTGACGATGTCCCCGGCCTCCGCCATGACCTGGCCCATGTGACGCACGGTATACAGGTGGTCCAGCCTGGGCATGGCCACCGCCCGCATGGGCGCCTTTTCAATCCAAGTCATGAAGCCTCGATTCACCGACTCTACCGGCTTCACGGGGACCCGGAACAGCCCCGCCAGGCGGCGCACGATCTCGCTGACCGTCTGCGTTCGCCGTACGCCCGGCATCGGCACGACGGGAACTGCTGGATCGAGCAACGCGCCGAGGATTGGCGCGAATCGCACCAGCTCTCGGCAACCCGGATTGGCCGCCAGCATGTTGTAGATGTCCAGATGCCCGCCGAGCGCCCGGGCGAGCCCCAGTGCTTCGGCATTGAGGTGCGGAACGATGGCGTCCCAGGCCTGCTGCCACACTGCTGCCACCTGCTGCTCATGAGGAAGCTCGCCGTGCGGCACCCGCTTCAGGTCCTCATCGCTGAGCTTGCCTTCCTTGTGGAGGTCCTTCGCCAGGTACTCGGGATAGAGCGTATGCAGCACCGCGCGGCGGACTTCGCGATACAGCTCCGGCAACGGCGGGTTGGGCGGCCACGGCGCGGTCAGGTTTACCCATTCCGTGGTCAGGATGCCCATGCCGGGGTCGGGGTGTGAGACGGGCAACCGCTCTCGCCCGAGCAGCTTGTGCAGGGTGCTCGAGACGGCCACTCGT
This sequence comes from Gemmatimonadales bacterium, assembly GCA_035700175.1. Lineage (GTDB taxonomy): Bacteria > Gemmatimonadota > Gemmatimonadetes > Gemmatimonadales > GWC2-71-9 > CAMLHP01. The sequence goes on from DASSOW010000520.1 coordinate 4,322, forward strand.
CCGCCGGATCCAAGCTCGACGGCAAGGAGCAAGGGACGGGGCCAGAACCCGGGCTCGTCGAGCGGGGCCAGGTCGAAAGTCAGGTAGTCGGAGTCTGGAAGCATGGGGCACGGGCTCATGTGTGATTGGCAATGCCACATTAGCCCCCGGGTGGGACAAGCAGTCGGTGCCAACATCGTGGGAGATCGCGTGACCCGGCTCGCCAGAGTCCCACCGCGTGGGTCGTCTCGCCGCTCTCGTCACGAAGTTCACAGCACTAACCTTGTGAGAACAAATCAGTTAAGCCGGCCAGGCGTCGCGAGCTCGGAGCACGGGCCTGTGGAACACGAAACGTCGGTGCGTTTGCGGTCTTTCGGTGTCTTGCTATTTTGGTAGCATCATGCTACCGTTTATCTCCAGGCCGGGGGCCAGATGAGCCGGCGGAACCAACCCCAAAATCGAAAGTCCGACCGGCCGGCCCATGCGCTCGAGCGCGTGCTCCAGCTCGTCGAACGCCAGTTTGTTCATCTGGAACCCAAGGCGGAGCGCGAGGCCGCTGCGCTCCTGGGTGACGAGCTGGTCAGCCTGCGCAATGAGGTCCTGGAGCTGCTGTCGGGCCTCACGGCCGATGAATGGTGCTTCCGGCAGGAGAAGAAAATGGGTTGATGTATATCGTATCGAGTTTGAAGAGCCCCCACCGGCATGGGTAAAGCTGAAGATCGAAACCATCAATGACTACGAGGCACTCGTAGTGATCTCTTTCCACGAGTTTGATGATGCGCGCGGTTACTAGAAAGCGGCGCCCCCAGGCGTCCATGACAGGTGAACAGCTCTCCATGCCTTCGCTCGAGGGTGCGAGGCATTCGTGCGGCGGGGTATTCCATCTGGTTTCCGAGCCGACTGATATTGCGATCCGTGGCACGGCCGTGCGCGTACCTCAGGACATGTTTCGCTGTGACGGTTGCGGCGCTGTGCGAATCTCGCTGGAACAGCTGGATGCGGCACGGGAACGTGCCGCCGAAAAGCTCCGCGAGCAGGAAGGCATCATGTCTCCCGGGGAGATTCGTGCGTTGCGGGAGGCATTCGAGCTCTCGCAAGCTGAGCTTGAGCGTGCGCTTGGACTCGGTCCAAAGACCGTCGTGCGCTGGGAGGGTGGCAAGGTGATGCCCAACCAGGCCACCAGCCAGCTGCTCCTGCTGATTCAGCGAGATCCCTCTGCCTTGGTCTTTCTCGCGGAGAGGCGAGGAATCAGCCTTCAACTTCCCGGCCCTCCGGTGGTGAACGAGGCCAGGCTGAGAGTTCGGCGCAGGAGCGGTGGCTGGAAAGCGCCGCGTACGCGCACACGGATCAAGGCTGCGTCGCCAGAATGGTCAACTGCGGCCGCCAAGTCGTTGAGGCTGATGGCATGAGCGAGGCGCAGCGTACCTATCCGAAGCCGACTCCCGGGCAGATCGAGGCCTACAATCGCCTCGTTGCGGGACTGGCCCCGCGAGATGTTCGTCTCGCCAGGCTTGAATTGCGAGCAGACCGATATCCTGGCGGCGAGGCCTCCGCGGACATCGAGGAACTACAACCGAGCTGGGCGCCCGCGGACGGTGGGTTTGCGGTTACCCAGCGGTTGCGGGTGAAGGGCAAGGCCGGACTCCAGGCCAATAGCCCGTCCTCACTTTCCCTGGATCTTGACCTGGTGATCGTCTATGGCTCGGCGGAGTCAATGAGTGACGAGCTGTTCCAACCGTTCGCTGCCCTCAACCTGCCGGTGAACATGCGGCCCTTCCTGCGAGAGGCCGTCGCGAATGCCGCGGTCAGGGCGGGCTGGCCACCATTACTGATTCCGGCTTTCGTCAAGCCGGCCCGGGCTGTTTCCGCGAAGCCTGATCAACAGCATGCCGCCGCGGTTGTTTCGGAGGCGAAGCCGCGCCGACGGATCAGACGCACCGAGTAGTGAACAGCTGGACGGCTGGGCGGATCGGTCTTCGACCCGCGACCCGATTGCTTCGTCGGAGGCTTGGGCGGCCGCAGGCCGCCCCTACTATCTCCTCCTCGCAATGACGCGCGGCTGAGCATTGACCGTCGGCAGTTGACCGTCGACCCACTGTCCGCCTGTCCATCTGTCCAACTGACCATCCCTCCGCCTGTCACACCCCTCTCCCACCTTCCCCCCATGAGCGCCCTCGCCAAACTCCCCAGTGTCCTGCCCTCCCTGGTGGGGAAGACCATCGAACGGACCATGCTGGTCTTCCACCCAGACGGCCGGTTCCAGC
>DASSOW010000521.1:0-3532 GCA_035700175.1 Gemmatimonadales bacterium
AAGGGCAGCCCGATGGCCACCAGTCGCCGAAGCACCGTGCTGTCCCACGCGCCGCCGATCATGTCCCGAGCAGCGAACACGCCGCCGATCGCCCCAAGGCTCTGCCCGATCAGGTTGGCCACGAAGAAGCCGGTGAGCCCGTAGGACGTCCGCGTCGCCACGATCCAGGTCAGTACAATCGTCAGCAATGCCGTGCCGAATGCCAGGCTCACGTACCACGTCCGCCGGAAGCTCCACTGCAGGAGTCCCAGGGCAAACAGGAACACCGACGAGAACGGAATGCTGAGCGCGGCCCAGATGATCGGGGTCGTGAAGCGCGGCGATCCCAGGAGCGCCTCACTCCAGAATCCCGCGCTGATGACGATGACGGCGGCGACGGCGCCGCTCACTGCGAGCACGACCCGGAAGCTCGTGGCCGCGGGTGCCCGGAGATTATCCGGTGACGAGGCCTGCCCATTAGCCGTGGCCACGATGACCACGGCCGTGTTGAGGCCCAGCAGTGCCAGGACTGCTGCCACGTAGAGATAGACATTGAGTGAATCGAAGGCGCCGTAGATCTCCGTCGTCGTCGCCTTGGCCACGATCGGGACGAGCAGGATCTTCACGGCACGATTCAATGCCCCGGCCAGGCCGTACACCATGGAGTCGCGAAACAGGAACGCGAAGTGCCGCCTCATCGCGGCCCTCGCCCCGCTGGCGCCTCTTGACGGGCTGGTCCGGCGTCATGAGGTTTCGCCTTCACAATGCCTGCCACCGATTCCAGCGCACGCGATCGCGCCCCGATGTCAATGCTGGGTCTTGCCGCTGCCCTGCTCCGCCATCTGCGGCTCCTGCTGCTCGGCTTCGTGCTGGGCGGGGTGGTCGCGGCCGTCTGGTCACTGGTGGCCACGCCCCGATTCTCGGCCGTCACGATCTTCGCGCCAGGCGACGAGCCGGCGTCGGCACTCTCGAGCGGGCTCGCTGCATTGGGCAGCCAGTTCGGCGCCAGCTTTACCATGGACGAGGGCACTCGCTCGCTGCAGTTCTACGCCGAGCTGCTGAAGAGCCATGACCTCCTCGCCGCGGTCGCGACCGACTCGTTCGCCGACCCGGACGCACCCACCACGCAGCGCCCGCTCACCGCGCTGCTTCGCCAGGGCGGTGACAGTCCGGAGCGCACGCTCGACAACACGATCGACTTTTTGCGCGATGAGGCCATCGACGTTACCACCAACGACCGCACCGGCATGATCAGCATGTCGGTGGCGCTGCCCTCGCCCACCCTGGCGGCCGACGTCGCCAACCGTCTCTACCATCGCCTCGAGGCGTTCAACACTACCATGCGCCAGGCTAGCGCTTCGGGCCGGCGGCGCTTCGCCGAGCGAGAGCTCGCGTCCGCTCGTGCGACGCTGGAGAACTCCGAGGCCGAGATGCGGGATTTTCTCGAGCGCAACCGCGGCGGGCTCGACATGCCCCGCCTGGCGCTGGAGCGCCAGCGGCTGCAGCGGCGCATTGACGTCGCGCAGATCGCCTTCAGCCAGATGACCCAGGAGCTGGCCGAAGCGAAGATTGCGGAAGCACGGGACAATCCAACCTTCACGGTAGTGCAGGTCGCCGCGCCGCCGCTCGATCGCAGTTACCCGGTCCGGACCCGCATGACGATCCTCGGCGCCATCGTCGGTGGATGCGTGGCTGCCGTGCTTATCGCCCTGCTTGCGACGTCGGGCACCGCCCGCGTTACCGATCCGGAAGGGCTCGAGGAATTCCGCGGAGCCCTCGCCGGGCTGTGGCCCGGCCGTCGCAAGGGAGTCGCCTCGCACAGTCCGTGAGGCGCGCAGCCCGTGCCGCCCGAATCCCCTGGCTCGCATCACGCGGTTTCTGCGGCCACGCTCGCGCCCGCACCGTCAGGCGTGCAGCTCGCGAGCAGCCACAGGACGGCAATCGGGACGACAACGTCGGGCTGTTCAAAGTATGTGTCGAAGAAGGAGAGCACGAGCAGTAGCGGGACAGCGAATGCCAGCGTCGCCGCAAAGGCGCGCTGACTCTCGGAACGCCGCACGTCCCTCCACGCGTTCCTGCCGAGGCGCATGAGCGCGCCCACAAAGATCCCAAAGACTACCGTACCCAGAACGCCATATTCGCCGATGATCCCGATCAGGCTGCTGAAGGGGTTGGTCAGCATGCCGCTGCGAAACCGCGTCGTCGTCGCGATGTCGGCGGTGTACAGATCGTATACCACACTCCCATAGGCCGGCGGCGTGAAGGGAGGGATGAATGTCGGCAGATGCGTCTCGTCCTTGAAAAGCGTGCCGGTCGCCCTGCTCGAGGCCGCTCGGCTCGCGAACGCCCCCGGCCCGTAACCGATCCAGGTGTGCAACGCGCCGGGATCCATGAGCTTCGCGGTTCGGGTCACGAGAACGACCTTCGGATTGAAGGAGGCAATCCCGATCAATGGCTCCCAGAGACCGGCGCGAACCACCTGGACCACGGCCGCCCCGGCCAGGGTCGCACCCCCCAGCGTGAGCGCCATGGCGCCCCACGCCAGCCGCCTCCGCGCTCGCCGGCTGAGTTCGGGCCAGAGCAGAACCGCACCGACGGGAATTCCGACCACGAATGCACTCAGGACAACGTGCTTGGCGTCGGCCATGAGCAGCGCGAAACCGATCGCGATCGCAACCAGCAGGAGCCGCGGGCGCCGCAGGCGCCAGTAGAGCGCCAGCACGTAGACGATGGCGAGGATCGCGACGACACCGAGATGGTGCGCGCTTCGGAGCGTGCCCGTGGTGATGTCCGCCGCCGAGGCGATCGCTTCGTGGCCCGGAAGCTGAAAACCGAGCAATTCCACGGGCAGAATCGGCACAAGATAGGCCGCGAAATCACCCTGGACCAGCGGCTTGATGAACGCAGGGAACAATTGCGCGAGCGTGAGTGCCAGCCAGACGACCGCGACCGTGCCAAGCTCGCGGCGCGTCCATCGCGCACTGCGCACCAGGAAGACCACGAGCCAGGGCGTCCAGAACATGAGGAGCGACACTGGCAGTGACCACAGGTCGGTCTGCTGGCCCAGGTTCGCGATCCAGGAGAGACCGACCCACCCCAGCACCAGCAGGAGTGGCAGGTCCGCGTCGCGGAGTGGACTCACCAGCCGGCGAACGCCCAGGAGCATCAGCAGTAGCAGGAACGCGGCGGCACCAGCCACGAACCCGGCCGTGGCAGATGGCAGGTAGCCCGCGGCAAGCGGCAGCAGTATGAGGAGTGGAGCTGACCCGCGCATCACGAGGATGAGCAGCCCGGCGAGCACAAGGGCAGCCCCCATCATGGTGCCCATCACATGCACCTGGATGTCGGGATAGAGCACGACACCGATCAGCAGGGCAGGAACCGCCAGCCAGGTTGCCAGCCGCCAGCTTCTCGACGTCAGGTCAGGCAGCAGGTCGGATCGCGGTACGAGCAAGCCGGACGACGCTCCGGAGGGTGCTGCTGGCATCATGGCACCGCAGGCGAATGGGCGAACCCCGCCTTACGGCCGGCGTCGCCGGGTAGACGCTGGTAC
>DASSOW010000522.1:0-8536 GCA_035700175.1 Gemmatimonadales bacterium
AGGCGGGATTCCGTTCAATGGAAAGGTGTGGCTGACAGGTCGCAGGTCGCAGGTCGCAGGTCGCGGGTCGCGGGTCGCGGGTCGCAGGTCGCGGGGCCTGAGTGGTAACTTGGAGCCATCTTTCGGTGTGACCTGAGACCTGCGACTTGCGACTTGCTTGCAACCCGCAGCTTGAGACCTGCGACTTGCGACCTGCGACAATCAATGACCAACGATCCCGACCCCCGGAACGAGCTCCATCAAACCGCCCAGGCCTCGTTTGCAGCCGCCGAGGCCGCGTGGCGCGAGAGCCGCTATTCCGATGCCGCCGGCGAATACGGCAAGGCGCTCGCGGCTGAGCCGGGCTTCGTGGAGGCGCGGATCGGACATGCGCGCGCCCTGGAGCTGGCGGAAGATCCGGAAGCAGCACTGCGGTCGCTGGATGCGGCGCTCCAGGCGTCGCCCGACCAGACGGAATACCTGGTCGTCCGTGGGGCCCTGCGCGGCCGGCTGCGTCGCTACCCTGAGGCAGAGGCCGACCTGCGCCGAGTGCTCAAGCTGCACCCGGCGCATGCGCCGGCCATGCATGAACTGGGAGTGGTGCTGATGAATCGCGGCCTTGTCGGCGAGGCCGCCGAGCTCCTGCATCGTGCCATGACCCTGCAGCCCGACCGGGCCGGCATCTATGTGGCCCTGGGAGACGCGCTGAACCGGGCCAGCCAGCTTCCGGCAGCGGCAGAGGCGCTCGCCAAGGCGACCGAACGCAACCCATCCGACCGGCGGGCGTGGCACATTTATGGCCGTGTCCTCGACCGCCTGAACCGGCCGGACGAGGCTGCCCAGGCATACCGAAGAGCCCAGGGATACGATCTGTGATTCAATGTGTTGTGGACGATCTCGCGTTCGTCGAGGCGGACGCGGTATTGCGTCCTGCCAATGACCGGCTGGAACCGGTGACGCCCGCCGCGGTCCGCCTCGACCGTCAGGCGGGTCCTGCCTTTGCCTCGGAGTGCCGCTCGGCGGTCACGCTGGACGCCGGCTCTGCCGTCATCACGCGCGCCGGCGAGCTCGCCGCCGGCTTCGTACTCCACGTCATCCTGCAGGACCAGGATTCGCCGGCGACGCCCGAGCTGGTGCGCCGCGCGCTGGCCGCGGCCTGGCGGCGCGCCAGCGAATGGGGACTCTCGGCCGTGGCCAGCGCCCCGATCGGTTCGGGACCGGGCTTGCTCGACCTGGAGGATGCGATCGTGGCCATGGCGGAGACGTTGCGGATGGCCCCCGAACCGCGGCCCGCGCTGACGATCGTACTCGAGCGCGAGGCCGATCGTGAGCTGGCGGACGCCGCAATCCGGCGAGTGCTGGCGTGAAGCTCCGTCGCCTCCACATTGCCGGCGCGTTCATCATGCTGTCGTGGTTTGCGTCGCTCGGCTGGTTGGTCAAGCGGCAGTATTACTCGAATGGCTATCCGGTGGGCGTCACGACGTCCAACCGCCTTGCACCGGGCACCCGCTTCTATGCCGTGTACGCCGACGGGATCCAGGTCGGCACTGCATCGTTAAGCGCCGATACCGTCGCCGGTGGTGGCGCCCGCATTGTTACCCGCTTCGATATCGGTGTCGGCGACAGCCTGCGAAGCCGGATGCAGACACTTTCTGTCACGCCCGCGCTGGTGCTCACGGAGTGGGACGCCACTACCTCGGGTGGGACAGCTCCCATCGCCGTACACGGGGCGAGGGGAAGTGACCGGCTCTTCCGCGCGACTCTCACCGCCAACAACGACACTATCCGCAGCGTGCAGCTGGAGCCGGGCCGGGCCCTGCCCCTCCTTGCCGCCACGCTCAGGGCCTCGCTGAACGCGGCCCTGACGCCAGGCGACACGATCGCACTTCCGGTCCTGGATCCCTTCAGCGCGACCATGGAGCAAGTTCACCTCCAAGCCATACCGGCGCAGGCGCCCATCATCTTCGCGGACAGCGCCGCACTCGATGCCAGAAGTGGCAAGTGGGTGGCCGCGCTCATGGATACCATGCCCGCCCTGCTCCTGGTGCAACCTGGCGGGAATTCGCCCCTGCGGCTCTGGCTCGATAGCGAGGGCTTTCCGTTGCGCGCCGAGCTGCCGGATGGACTGGTGCTGGAGCGTACGGCCTTCGAAATTGCCAATCTCAATTTTCGCAATGGTGATCGCCCTGCGGGACCGCGCATCCGGCTGCGTCCGCACCTGATCGGCGCAAACGATCCCGTCCTGGCGGAGGACACCTCGGCAACGCTGGTCTTCCCCGCGCGGGATTCGGCGCTCGCATCGCTGCTGAGCGGCGCGACCAGCGGCGCGGCGACGCGCGCGGATACTGTCGCCGCCCTGGCGCGCTGGATCAGCCGCCGCATCAAGCTGACTGGAGGGAGCGACGACGCCATCGCCACGCTGGGGGCGCGCAGCGGCTCCCGCGTGGGGCAGGCCCGATTGTTCGTCGCGGCCGCGCGCCGGGCCGGCATCCCGGCGCGACTGGCATTTGGCGTGCGCCGGTCTGGCGACAGCTGGAGTCCGGCCACCCTGCCCCAGGCCTACCTCGGCCAGTGGCACTCGGCCGACCTGGTGCGGGGGCGCGTCTCGCCCGACTCAGCGGTGCGCCTGTTGCGCCCGAGGACCAATGGCTATCCGTTCGAGTACGACGCCCTGCTTGCCTCATTCATGAGACGCCCGGAATGATCCAGGTCGACCATCTGGTCAAGCGCTACGGCGGCTTTACCGCCGTCAATGATCTCTCCTTCTCGGTGCCGCGCGGCACGCTTTTCGGCTTCCTGGGCCCCAATGGCGCGGGTAAGACGACGACGATGCGGATGATCGCGCAGATCCTGCGCCCCACCTCGGGCGAGATCCGCATCGCCGGCGTTCCCACCTGGGAAAAGCCGCAGGTCATCAAGCAGATGATCGGCTACATCCCCGACCGGCCCTACGTCTACGAGAAGCTTACCGGAGCTGAGTTCGTGCGATTCGTGGCGGCGCTGTATGGGCAGGAGGGCCCGGCGGTCGAACGGCGGATGAACGAGCTGCTCGAGGTGTTCGAGCTCACGCCCTGGCGTGACGAGCTCACCGAGAGCTACAGCCACGGCATGCGACAGAAGCTCATCATCTCGAGCGCGTTTGCGCACCGGCCCGAGGTGATTGTAGTGGACGAGCCGATGGTGGGCCTCGATCCCAAGAGCGCGCGCACCCTCAAGGATCTCTTCCGAGCCTACGTGGACCGCGGGGGCACCATCCTGATGAGCACGCACACGCTGGAAGTGGCGGAGGGGATGTGTGACCGGATCGCCATCATCCAGCGAGGCCAGCTCCTCGCCGAGGGCACGATGGAGGAGCTTCGGGCACAGAGCGCCTCCGGCCACGAGACGCTCGAGGCCCTCTTTCTGCGGCTGACGGGCGGGCTGCAGGCAAGCGGACTGGACGCGATCTTTGATGAGCTCTGACGTCCTGCCGGTTGCGGTCAGGCAGGTCCCGCACCAGCCCAGCCTGGGCGACGTGCTGGCACCCAAGTGGCGCAGTGCGCTGGCGCGGAGCCGTTCGAGCCAGCGCGGGCGGGGACTGCGCTCGCTGCTCTTTCTGGTGGTGGGCGGCCTCTTCTGGGCCGCGGCCTTCGGGATCTGCTACCGGGTGCTGAAGTTCGTGAACACCCAGGAAATCGGCATCCTGCTCGCCTCCAAGATGCTGGGGGTCATCTTCCTGGCCTTTGCGGCCATCCTGCTGCTCTCCAACCTGATCACCTCGCTGTCGAGCTTCTTCCTCGCGCGCGACCTCGACCTGCTGGTGGCCGCGCCGCTGCACTGGTTCCGGCTGTACCTGGCCAAACTGCTCGAGACCACCGCGCACAGCTCGTGGATGGTGCTCGTCATGGCGGTGCCGATCCTCACGGCCTACGGCATCGTGTTCGACGGCGGCCCGCTCTTTCCCTTTGTGGCCCTGGCGGCACTGCTGCCGTTTGTGGTGCTGCCGGCAGTGGTCGGGTCCGCGATCACGCTGGTGCTGGTAAACGTCTTTCCCGCTCGCCGTATTCGCGACCTGCTCACGCTGGTGGCACTCGGCGCGGTGGGCGGGCTCGCGCTCCTGTTCCGGATGATCCGGCCTGAGCGCCTGGCCCGGCCCGAGGGGTTCCAGAACCTGGTGGAATTCCTGGCCGTGCTGCGGGCGCCTACCAACCCATTCCTGCCGACGCAATGGGCGTCGGACATGATCATGAACTGGTTGCGACACATCGCCGATCCCCTCCCCATCCTGCTGCTGGTCACCACCGCCGCGGCCTTCGCGATCATGGGCGGCTGGCTGCACGGGCGCCTCTTCCGCGAGGGGTACAGCAAGTCGCAGGAAGGCGCGGAGCGCTTCGTCCGCGGCCGGTCCTGGTCGGGCTTGATGGCACGCACCGTAGGCGGGCTGACGCCGGCCCGGCGGGAATTCCTGCTGAAGGACATCCGGCTCTTTTTCCGCGACCCGACCCAATGGAGCCAGCTGATCCTGCTGGGCGTGCTGGTGGTGGTCTACGTCTTCAACATCCGGTCGCTGCCGCTCTTCTCGGGCGAGAAGGTGCCATTCTTCCTGGTCACGGTCATCGTGTTCCTGAACCTCGGCCTGGCCGGTTTCGTCCTGACCGCCATCGCGGCCCGCTTCATCTTTCCGGCGGTTTCGCTCGAGGGTCGGCAGCTCTGGCTCATCCAGTCGAGCCCGCTGCGATTCCGGACCCTCCTGCTCAGCAAGTACTGGCTCGGGACGCTGCCGCTTGTCGTCCTGGCCCTCCTCATCACCGCCACGACCAATGCGCTGCTCCACGCGTCCACGTTCATGATGCTCGTGAGTTGCGGTACGATCGTCGCATTCACCTGCGCCGCGAGCGCCCTCGCGCTCTGCCTCGGCGCATACTATCCCAAGTTCGACACCGAGAATGCCGCGCAGATCCCCACCAGCTTCGGCGGGCTGATCTTCATGATGAGCGGGATCGCGCTCCTCGGACTACTGATCGCCATCGAGGCCGTGCCGGTGAGCGCCTTCCTCCGCGCTCACCAGGCGGACGAGACCTTTGTACTTACGCCGACGCTGCTGCTGGCGCTCGGCGCCGTCGGTGCCGTCTGCGTGGTGACCGCGATCGCGGCGCTGGGGCTGGCGGCGCGGCGACTGGATGCGTTGGAGTATTGAGCTGTGCGCTGTGCGAAGCTAGCGCTCTTAGCTCGTAGCTCATGGCTCATAGCTCATAGCTCACAGCGCCTTTTCCCGTCCCCTCCCGCATTAGCGCGGTACCGCTCCCTGCCCTGATCCTTCCGACCTTGGGACCTCACCTCACGGGAGGATCCCATGAAGCACACATTGCTGCCGTTGCTGCTGCTCGCAGCTGCCTGCGGCACCGGCACCGAGGCCCCCACTACGCCGCTCGACACCCCCGCCGAGGCGCGCAGCCCGGTGACCGGTTTCGACGGCTCACGCGAGCGGCTGGCGCGCTCCATCGCCCGGGCCCTTCGGAAGCCCGATTTCCGCGAGTACATCCGCCAGGCTATCGACACGTCGTCGGTGCCGGAGGGCAAGATTGCCGTAGACCAGTTTCTCCGCGCCAACAACGGCCGCGGCACGCGCTCACTCCGCGATGCCGACGCCGGTGGCGTTGATGATGCCGCTGCGCCCCGGCTGGAGATGTACTTCCCGGTGCCGGCCCACCGGGCGGCGTGGAAGGGCGACGACAACCTGCTGGTCGGCACCATCGGCGCCGACGGTACCATCCCGGTCGCCTTCAACCTGGCCGGCGACCGCGTCGCACTCGATCCCCATGAACCACCGGCCATTCCAGTGCTCGCCGTGGTGCCGCGGGAAACCGACTTCAGCGCCGTCCATCGACACAACATTTCCTTGATGACCTGCACCAACTGCGATGGTGGCGGTGATGGCGGCGGCACGGTGGGTGGCGGCGGTGGCGGCGGCGGTGGCGGATCAAGCAGCGTCATCCCTGGGCTCTACCTGACGCAGAGCCACCTGAACGACACGTTCGAGTCCTGGCTCAAGGGCGCGCCCGAGATCGAGATCTCGGTGCTGGGCCAGAAGGGGACGACGGATTCGCTCACCCCCTACCAGTGCATCAATGAGCACGCCGTGGCGCCGTACAACTTCAACCAGGACAGCAAGGACTGGAGTGGGTCCGCGCTGCTCATGAGCCAGGCCCAGCTTGACAACTTCAGGGCGGCACACCCCGGGCAGGCGCTGCGCCTCTTTTTCGTGGAAGATGACGACACGCCCTGCGTCATGAAGGCAAGCCAGACCGACCTCAAGGCCATCATCCAGGCGGTGGACGCCCTGGTGAAGGGACTGGCGGGTGGCAGCGATGTGAAGACATGGTATGGCAAGATCTGGAAATACCTGCCGGTCGCGCAGCAGCTGGTGTCGCTGGGGAGCTCCCTGATCAAGACCAACGACGACCTGATCGGCAACGCCGTGGAGGACATCACGACCACCGAGCGCCACGCTGGCTACAACTGGATCGTCAAGGGCAAGAACGCCGAGACCAACGGGTATATCTCACTGGAGATGCGATGAGCAAGCGCACGATGTGCGCGGCCCTGCTCCTGCTGGCCGTACCGGGTATCGGTGCGGCCCAGCAGCCGCGGGGCTGGGTGGTCAGCGGATCGGCAGGTCAGGCATGGTTCAGTGAGGCTGCCACCGGCGAGGCGACCGACTTCCGGCCGTCACCGGGCCTCACCGTGAGCCTCGGCGTGACGCGACGGTTCGCGAAGTGGGAAGTATCGCTGATGGCCGACACCAGGCCATCGGTGCTTCGTGCCTCGGATTCCGTCTCCGTGATCCAGCTTTCGTCGCTCTCCTTTGGCCGTACGGGTTTGACCCTGACACTGGGGCGGACGCTGGCTCGCACGGGATCCGCATCGGTCGTGGCCGGGGCCGGGATGCGTCTGGATGGCTGGACCCTGCCGGAGGACGGACATCGCTGGCGCGCGGGCGCGGAGGCCCACGGCGCGGTGCGTCTCGGCCTCGGTGCCGTGACAGTTGAGAACCGGCTGACGTTGGGTCTGTCGGGAAGCCCGTTTGACGCGGCCGACCTGCCCGATGGTTACGAGCGTCGCGTGCTGAGATGGATGGAGGTGGATATCGGGTTGCGGGTGGGGCTGTGAGAGTCGTAAGTCGTAAGTCGTAAGTCATACGACTTACGACTTACGACTCATACCCCGTGCCCGCATCGCTCACAGAAACCTGCGTCCTGCGGCAACGGCGCCGAGCATCTGGCACAGAAGCGTCCCGTGGGCAGGCGCCGGCCGCAGGTGGAGCAGAAGGACGCATCACTTTCGGGCCGGGGTCCGCAGGTGGGGCAACCGGCCGCCGCGCCGCCGTGCCGACGGGCCGCGATCATCGCCTCGAGTGAGGCATCATCCGGCTCGGCGGCGCGCTCCTGCCGCATGGCCTGCACCGCGAGGGCAGTGTAGCGGGACTTGAGGGCACCATAGTCATCATCGGACAATTTGCCGGTGGCCCGGTCAAACTCTATTTCGCGGAGCGCTTCCACCGCGCGGCTGCGCTCCGTCTCCTCGACATCAAACGGATCGGCCGGCGGAGGCGTCACCTGCGGCGACAGCCGGACCAGCGGGCTCAGCATGAACCACACACCGGCACAGCCGAGCACCAGTGCCGCGACCAGTTCCCAGATCATCCCCGGTCTGACTCCGCGATCTCGCGCTCGAGTTCGGCCAGTTCGTCGCCCGTAGCATCGACCGGCGGAGGCGCCGGCGCCTCGGCCGGCGCCACGAGAGCCCGGCGGCGCAGCAGGACCCACGCGAGCACTGCACCAAGCATGAGGATCAGCACTCCTGGCACGAGGTAGCCGGCCAGGTTGAAGCCGCGTGGCGGCGGCGCCATGAGCGCCTTCTCGCCGTACTCCTGCACGAAGGTGGCGATGATCTGGTCGGCGGTCTGGCCGCCATCCCAGAGCTTCATGATCTCGCGGTGCAGTTCGGGAGAATAGGTGCAGGTAAAATCGGTCGTGCGACAGGTATAGATGTCGAGCCCGCAGCCGCAGGAACAGCGGAGCTTCTTTTCCAGCGTCTGGATGGCGAGATCGTTCTCCGCCGCGGTCGTCGGTGCCATGGGCCGTCCGGCGAGCCCCGGCGCGCCGAGCGTGCCGATGGAGCCCTTGCCGGCCAGCGAGTCCGCGGACTGTGCAGATTGTGCGTGCAGCAGCGTAGCTCCGGCGGCACTGACGAGTGATACCAGCATCACCCGCCGCGTGACCGATTCGACAGCCTGATGCCTGAGAGTGCTGGTGTTCTTGATGAGCTCGTTCATTCCCAATCAAACTGCGTAATCTGTGAAATCTGCGGATACACCTGCGCAACCGGCGGGTTCAACTGCGTCATCTGCGCCCTCATCCTGATCCGCAGATTACGCAGATTTCGCAGATTGCCATCATGAACTCTTTGTTCCTGACCCGGAATGTGGCGTCTGAAGCTCGACCGTTCCCGATCAATCTGTGCAATCGGCGAAATCTGCGGATACACCTGCACCTGCGCCCTCATCCTGATCCGCAGA
>DASSOW010000523.1:0-2645 GCA_035700175.1 Gemmatimonadales bacterium
CCGATGCCGGCGCCCATGCCGGCGGAGACGGCGATACGCCGATCCTCGACGCTGAGGTGGAGCCACTGCGCCAACAGCGAACCGAACCCGGCCGAGATTTGCGCGGCTGGCCCCTCGCGGCCGCCCGAGCCGCCGGACCCGATCGTGATCGCCGAGGCCACCAGCTTGATCGGCGGGATGCGGGCGCGGAGCGTGCCGCGCTTGTGGTGGATGGCGTCGATGGCGGCGTCGGTGCCGTGCCCCTCGGCCTCAGGCGCGTAGCGAAAGACGATGAAGCCGGAAATGAGTCCGCCGAGCGCGAGAACCAGCGGGAGTAGCCACGGGCGATCGGGATCGACGCGGTCGGGGCTGCCCTCCCCGATCGGCTGGGGCGGGTGGTAGCCGACGAGATCGCCGAGGAAGAGATCGGTGGCAAGACCGATGGCCCGGTAGAACAGCGCCGCGCCGAGCCCGGCGACGATGCCGATCAGCGTGCCGAGCGCGAGCCATTTCAGCAGGTAGCGGGTGCTGCGCAGGCTGGCCGGCGAGGACCACGGCAGCCAGCGCCACAACCCGGACGCACGCGGCTCAGACGCTTCTGCCGCCGATGGTCCCTCACGCTCGCTGTACATGTCCGGCATGGTGGGTCCCGGCAATTGCGGACGCTGACTGGAAATCGAGGATCGTCTCGCGATACATTCGGCGGTGGTCGTTCGATGCGGCGGTAGCCATCGGCCCGCGCCGAGCCCGTCGCGTCCATGGCGGACCCAAACACGAAACGAACGATAGTATACGCCATCACTCTCGGCGCGCCGACGGGCCAGAGCGCGCGCCGGTGGCCGGAGGTCCATCAAGCCGGTCCTACAGGGCCAGCAGCAGCGCGCCGTAAAGGGCCGCGCTGAGGGCGAACGGCCAGAACCGGCTCTGCCGTTCCGCCGGCAGCTCCTCCTTGAGCACACTCATGATGATGCCTCCCGCCAGGAAGGAGCGCACCACCGCCACCGCCACCGGGGGGATCGTTCCCGCGTTGCCCGCGATCCAACCCAGCACCAGCGCCGCCAGCACCAGCCACCGCCCCCGCCGGTCGTATCGCTCCCCGTGTTGCTCTGCCAGGCCTACATCGTCGACAAGAAACTTGAGTCCGATCGCGACCACGAACAACAGGAGCTCGCGACGATTTCGGTCGATTGCCACCAGCAGGTAGCCGAACAGCACATTGAGCGTGGCATAGCTGCCGATGCTCAGCCAGAAGACCGCCGCGCTGGTGAATCGGCGCTCCTGTTGGGAGCGCCTAACGGCGCTTTCGACTCCGTAGAACAGCATGAGGCCGAGGAAGGCGGCGATGTAGACGTGGTCGTCGAACCGCCGCAGTATCGCGCCCGAGGTCCGTGCCACGGTGACCTGGTCGCGGGCAAGCGTGGGCAGAATCTCCAGAAAGACGAACACCACTGGCACGCCAGAGGCGAACGACAGCCAGACGTGCCGGGGGATCCCTCGAAGGCGTGGGCCCAGCGTGCCGGCAAGCAGATGGGCGACGACGAGGCCGGCCAGCGCGAACAGGGATGTCGCTGCGTTGCTTTCCACCTCGGCACCTGTCCCTGGCGACGCAGCGGGCACACGAGGTGCCAGGGCACCTCTCAGGCGTCCGCACCGCCGTCGTCGCGCGATTCCCGCACCCCAGCCATCGCAGTCTCCTTGCCGTCGCCGCTCCGCTTAACCACCGAGAACGACCCGTCCGTCTCCAGCACCACCGCCTCCACGTCCTCCAGCGCGTCGATGCCCTGCTCGCGCACGGCCGCCCGCACCTCCGCCTCGACCACCCGCGCCGCCCGCATCTGAACGGGAAGCATCTGGCCGCGATGCAGCAGCAGCTGTGGCTCGGACTTGACCAGATGGCTGACCTTCGTCGAGCGGACAGAGGCCCAGGTGACCGCGAACTGCAAGCCGACGAGCAGCGCGAGCGCGAGCACGCCCTCGGCCAGCGCGACCTCGGAGGACAGGAGAATCGTCGCCAGGGTCGAGCCCAGCGCGACGGTGACCACGAAGTCGAAGGCGTTCATCTTGGAAAGCGTTCGGTTGCCCGAAACGCGCAGCGTCGCCACCAGAGCGACGTAGGCCAGCACCCCAACCATGAGCACTCGGCCCAGCCCCGTCCAACTGTCGAAGAACATCGAGTCTCCCTTTTGATCGGCGCACGACGCCGTCACCCGCCGAGGCGTGTGGTGGCCGGTTCGGGTTGGTTGGCGATCTCCCGGAGAAGGGGCGCGACCATGGATGCGTTTTAGCTCCCGGCCCAGACGTGCGAAAAACTGGCGTCCGGTTCGACCCTGCTCGGCACCGGCCTCGGTCGTGTCAGCATCTTGTCGGACACTGGGCGGGCGCCCAGCCCCCGAAGCTCCAGCTCGAGCTGAAGCGGGCGGGACATGGGCGATTCATCCTCGGCGATCAGCGTACGGGTTCCCGGTTTCCGGCCCGGTCAGGCCATGCCGCATCGTCGCGAGACGGCACCGTGCCGCTGGATGGCACGCAGGTCGATCAGGTGCCCGGTGTCGCGGCTTCCTCCGTCTCGCCCTCGCCACTGCCACCGCCCGTGCCGATGCCAGTCTCGTTTCCGATGCCCGGCGTCTCGCCCACCTCCTCGGCACCCTTGCCGGTCACGACCGGAT
>DASSOW010000524.1:0-7436 GCA_035700175.1 Gemmatimonadales bacterium
GAAGACCTGATTGTGCTGAAACGGCTCGGAGGAATCACCCCGGCGCGGGCAGAGGCGACGTCGGAGGCCTGGCGGCCGTGGCGCAGCTATGCGGTGCTGCATTTGTGGAGGGCTGAGAGCTAAGAGCTGAAGGCTCTGCGCCAAGCGCTGTGCGGCCGATCAGCGATCCGCGTCCTGCGGGTTACGACCTGCGACCTACGTCCCAGTAAACAGCCCCGCCTCTTAGGTCGAGAAGCGGGGCTGTTTGCTGGCATGCACGGGCCCGGCGCGATTCGAACGCGCGACCTCTTGCTCCGGAGGCAAGCGCTCTATCCAGCTGAGCTACGGGCCCTTGGGGAGCGGAAAAGTCGTCACCAGCAGGGGTTTCCGCAAGGCAGGACAGATCTTGGGGGTGTTTCTGGGCGGGACATGCTCGGCGGCTCGGCGGCTCGGCGGCTTGACGTCTGAACCCTCAACCCTCGACCTCTCGACCTCTCGACCCCTCGACCCCTCGACCCTTCGCCCGGTGACAATTATCACCGCGATGTCATGCCACTTCCTGCACCTTTGACATCTGTCCGGCCCGCGCGAGCCGGCCCCGACATACTTCTTCTGCCCCCCGAGGTGCACGATGCCTAATCCATATGCCCGCTTCACTTTCAGTCTTCTCGCCGCCGCGGCGGTCGCCGCCTGCGCCGGCAACCCCTCGCCGGAGGATACCGCCGCGGTGGACAGCACCGCGGATACCACCGCGAATGCCAGCGTCATGGCCGCGCCCACGCCGGACACCACTCGCCGCGACACCACGATGATGCCGAGGAGCGACACCACGATGATGCCGCCCGCGCACGACACCTCCATGGTGATGCCCAGTGATACTGCGGCGGTGCCGCCGGCCAGCGACACGACGATGGCACCACCCGACACCTCGATGGCGGCCAAGGCTGGGGCCGGTGCCGCCGTGACTGCCCAGATGCAGGGCACCGGCGGACGTGACCTCGGCACCCTGACCCTGACTGAATCGGGTGGGGCGATCAGCGTCTCCGGCCAGCTGACCGGCCTCCCTCCCGGCGAACACGGCTTCCATATCCACACGACCGGCAAATGCGAAGGCCCATCCTTTGAATCCGCCGGCGCGCACTGGAATCCCACCAACAAGGGTCACGGCACCAGCAATCCGGCTGGCCCGCACCTGGGTGACATGCCCAACATCACGGTCGGACCCGATAGCAGCGTAAACGTGCAGGTCGCCACTCCGGGCGGTACGCTTCACGGCGAGAATGCACTGCTCGACGGCGACGGTGCGGCCATTGTGATCCATGCCAATGCGGATGACTACAAGTTCAATCCCTCCGGCAACTCGGGGACGCGGATTGCATGCGGAGTGGTGACGGGCGGCTGACACCGGTCGGCGCGCGCCAGGTCCGGCATTCCCGACGGAGCCGGACCGAATACCTAAAGCCAGGGGAGGCCTCTCCATGAAGCGGTTTCTGCATCACTACCTGCCCACCACTGCGGCGGTGACATTGGTGGCGGTCGCGCTGGTCGCCTGCCAGAAGAACGGCCGGCAGGACACCGCCAGCACACCCGGTGACAGCGTGAGCATGGCCGCACCCGCGGCCGACAGCACGGCCGGCACTGCCGGCGAAGCGCTCAATGACGCCAAGGTGGCCGATATCGCCCTGACGGCCGACGCCATTGACAGCGCGGCGGGGAAGTACGCCCTCGAGAAAAGCAAGACCAAGGCGGTTCGTGACTTTGCGGAGACGATGGTACGGGACCACTCCGCGGTAAACGCGAAGGCTGTGGCGCTGGCGCAGAAACTGGGCGTGTCGCCTGAGGACAATGACGTCAGCAAGCAGCTGAAGGATGGTGCGGATAAGGCCCACGACAACGTCAAGGATCTGGAGGGCGCCGCATTTGACCGGGCATACATGGACCGCGAGATCGACTATCACCAGGCGGTACTCGACGCGCTTGACGGTACCCTCATCCCGAGTGCCCAGAACGCGGAGCTCAAGCAGTTCCTGACGTCGGTCCGGCCCAATTTCGAGGCGCACCTCAAGCGTGCCAAGGCGGTACGGCAGGAGCTGGGTGGGCAAGACTCGACGGTAGCGCAGTAAGCAGGGCGGCAAGCGGATGGAGGCCAACGGTCGACGGTCAAGGGTCGACCGTTGGCTGTTGACTGGTGACTGTTGACAATAAGTGTTACAACACCTATCATTCATCCCATGACCAGTCTCCTGCAGGCCGAGCTCAAGCAGACCCGCCCCTTCCCGAGCGCCGCCGCGGAGGCGCTGCTCAGCATCCTGCGGACGGCGGCGGTGCTGGATCACGAGCTGGCGGATGCGCTGAAGCCATTTGGCATCACGCCCACCCAGCACAACGTGCTGCGGATCCTGCGGGGGGCAGGGGAGGACGGGCTCTGCGGCCGTGAGGTGGCGGAGCGGATGGTCGCGAGCGTACCTGATGTCCCACGCATGCTGGAACGGCTCGAGGCCATGAAGTTCATCACCCGCGAGCGTGATCCGGGGGACCGCCGTCACGTCACGGCCCGGATCACGGCGGCGGGCCGCCAGTTGCTCACCAGGGTTACGCCTGAGATCGAGGCGGTCCAGGCGCGGCGGCTGGGCCAGCTCAGCAAGCGGACGCTGACGAACCTCATCGAAGGGCTCGCCGCCGTGCGCGAGGCGCGGTGAACTTTTGTCAGAAATATCTGTTATAACAGTTAACGTTGTCACTTACAAGGAGTTGTCCATGTCCGCCATTCCTGCTACTGACGCCCTGACACTCAGCGCCGGCCTCCTGATCGCTCGCGTGGTGCTGGGTGGCCTGATGATGGGCCACGGCGCCCAGAAGCTCTTCGGCTGGTTCGGGGGTCACGGCCTCCGCGGCACCGCCGGCTTCTTCGAGAGTCTCGGCTTCCGCCCCGGTCGCCTCTTCGCCGGCATGGCCGCCGGCACCGAGGTGCTGAGCGGGCTGCTGCTCCTCCTCGGGCTGTTCACGCCAGTCGCGGCTGCGCTCATGATGTCGGTGATGATCGTGGCAGCCGGCAGCGTGCACTGGAAGGGCGGCGTCTTTGCCGCCACCAACGGCATCGAAGTCCCGCTGCTGTATGGCGTGGGCGCCCTCGCGCTCGGTCTGACCGGCGCCGGGCTCTTCTCCCTCGACGCCGCTCTGGGGCTCGGGACGCTGTGGACATCAGGGGTCAAGCTGCTGCTGCTGGGGCTGGGCATCGCGGGCGGGTTCATCAACCTGGCTGCGCGCCGTCCTGCACCCGCCACTGAAAGCGTCCAGGCGGCCTGACCCAGACACACGGACTGGCGCCGCGAGCTCCGCGCCAGTCCTGCGACGCTGGCCGGTGGTTCGGTCAGCGTGACGGTGCAAATGGCCAGCATTTCCAGGTGGCGTTCAATCAGTTGCTGAAAGGCCCCTAGCTTCGGGCGACGGCGTCGCGCACCCCGTAGAACGCCCGGGCCAGCCGGCCGATGGAATGATTGTAGTACAGCAGCACCAGCAGACCCGCCGCGGCTATGCCGATGACCGCCGGTTGCAGCCCACCACCCAGGCGATCCCAGACCAGTCCCACCGCCAATGCCAGCGCGCACGCCAGGTGGCCGACGACGGTATAGGCATTTGCCGGCACCAGCTCCATCGCGTCGCTGTGCTTGTTGCGCACTACCCGTGTCGCCCGCAGGAACAAGGGGAAGCCCGCCAATCCCAGCAGCGCCAGCGCTGGCAGCAGCTTCACGAGGACGAGGACCACCAGCGCGGCGGCGGCGAGTGACGCGATCAGTGGATACTGTCGGCTGGCCCGTTGCAGGCCCAGCCGGACGATGGCGGTTCGCTTGGAGACCACTGCGTCACTGGCAGCATCCTGGAAGCCGTTGATGAAGAGGATGAGCGCCACCAGCAGCGACACCGGGACCGATGCCGCCAGTGCCACCATCGGTACGGCGCCCGCCTGCACGTACGCGCTTCCGCACACGATGCCGACGCCAAACGCCAGTCCCACCGCCGGCTCTCCCAGTCCGTGATTGGCCAGTCGCAGTGGTGGCCCGGTATAGCTCCAGCCAACCAGCAATCCCGCCAAGCCGAACAGCAGCACCGCGGGCCGTCCTGCCAGCGCGAAGTGCGCACCGATGGCGGCGCTGAGCAGCCCGAGGCCTGCCATCGCCGAGACCAGCTCGGCGCGGGTGGCCAGCCCGCGCTGCAGAACGCGCGAACCGCCGGTGAAGCCGAGGATGGGAGTGCGGTTGAGGTCGTCGGCGCCAGTGAGCTGGTCGTCAAGATCGTTCTTGATGTTGGTGCACGCCTGGAGGGCCACCGCAGCAAGCAGGGTGAGCACAGCCCAGTCCCAGCGCACGGCGCCCGTCGCCCAGAAGGCCGCGGCCACGCCCACTACCACCGACGCGGCGCTGGCGGTGAGCGAGGGCCAGCGCACGGTTTCCTTCCAGACGCCGAGGCGGCGGCGGAGCAGGGCCCAGTCGCCCGGCTGGTCGGCGCCGGCGCTGGCGAATTCGACGATCGAGGGTGGCCGCCCCGCCACGATTTCGCCAAAGACCCGATGCTTCATGAAGCGTGGCGTCACCCGCACGAATGCCAGCAGGTCGGTCTGCCCGACCGATTCGAGGTATTGCACGATGGACGATGTACGCATCGTGGCCTGCTTGGCGCGTTCCCGTTCTGCCGCGTCGCGCACCACTTCGGCGCGCCCGGTGATTTCCATTTCCCAGCTGGTGTGCTCTTCACCGGTTGGGGACTCATGCAGCAGCAGCGCGATCTCGGGACGAGTCGTCACCTCACGAATCTTGGGATCCGACTTCATGGAGGCGAGATACACCAGCGGCCGGTCGGCTTCATCCTCCGGCAGCCAGGCGCCCGGATGCATCATCCGGACCCGGACTTCTTCACCGGCATGGGTGCCGACCGCCACTTTCCGCGCGTCCATGAGGGCGGCGCGAATGCGGCGGCGGGACTCGGCGGGATCGGTGGGGGACGGTGCTGGCGGCGCGGTATCGGTCATGGCATCCTGCGGTTGTTGACGCCTCAAACATAGTGGAATCAGCTATCATGGGAGATGCGCTGAGCGCCTGCCCCTCAACCCTCGACCCTCGACTCTCATGCCCATCATCTCCATCAACCCCACCACTGGCAACGCCATGCAGGCGTACGACGAAATGACTCCTGGTCAGGTGGCAAGCGCCATCGAAGATGCCGCCGACGCGTGGCAGGACTGGCGCACCACCGCCTTCGGCGAGCGAGCGAAATTGCTGCGCCTCACGGCCGGCATGCTGCGCGAGCGGAAGGATGAGCTTGCCCGCCTCATGGCGCTGGAGATGGGCAAGCCGGTAAAGCAGGGCGTGGCCGAGGCGGAAAAATGTGCGTGGGTCTGCGAGTACTACGCGGAAAATGGCGAGCGCCACCTGGCACCTGACGCCATCCCGACGGATGCCCGTCGCTCGTACGTCGCGTTTCAGCCGCTGGGCGTGGTGCTGGCGGTGATGCCGTGGAACTTCCCGCTCTGGCAAGTCTACCGTTTCGCGGCGCCGGCGCTGATGGCCGGCAATGCCGGCCTGCTGAAGCACGCGTCCAACGTACCCGGCTGCGCGCTGGTGATCGAGGAGATCTTCCGTCGTGCTGGCGCACCTGAAGGATTGTTCCGCACGCTGCTGGTCGGGAGCGAGCAAGTGAAGAGCGTGATCGGGCATCCACTGGTGCGTGCCGTCACGCTCACCGGCAGCACGCCGGCCGGCCGGGCCGTCGCCAGCCAGGCGGGAGCGGTACTCAAGAAGACAGTGCTTGAGCTGGGCGGCTCTGACCCGTACCTGGTCCTTGACGATGCGGACCTTGAGCACGCCGTGATGACATGCGTCAATTCCCGCCTGATCAACAGCGGCCAGAGCTGCATCGCGGCCAAGCGATTCATCGTCACGCAGCCGGTTCTCGCGGAGTTTACCGAACGATTCATCGCCCTGATGCAGGCCAGGCGGATGGGCGATCCGCTCGATCCAGCCTCGGACCTGGGGCCGCAGGCTCGCGCTGACCTCCGGGACGGGCTGCATCAGCAGGTAATGACGTCCGTGGAGCGCGGGGCGACGCTGGCGCTGGGCGGCCAGGTGCCCCATGGCGCGGGCGCCTTCTATCCGCCCAGCGTGCTGACCAACGTGACTCCGGGAATGCCGGCGTTCGACGAGGAGCTGTTCGGCCCGGTGGCCGCCATCATCGGAGCCGATGACGACGCGGACGCGATTCGCCTGGCGAATCACTCGGTGTTTGGGCTCGGCGCCGCGGTCTTCACCCGTGACACCGTGCGTGGCGAGCGCGTGGCACTCGCACTCGAGGCGGGTGCCACGTTCGTCAATGGCCTGGTGGCCTCGGACCCCCGGCTTCCGTTCGGCGGAATCAAGGAATCGGGATATGGCCGGGAGCTCGGGAGCTACGGCATCCGCGAGTTCGTCAACATCAAGACGGTGGTGATCGCCTAGGGCTCCGGGAATCCGGGCCTCCTCGCCTTCCCGTCTTCCCGCCCTCCAGGGTGACTCACTACGCCCAGACCGTCTTGCCGCCGGGTGGCACTGCGACGCCCTCCGGCTCGCGCCCTACAGGAACCGTTCGCAGCTTCGAACCGTTCGCGGCGTCGATGAACGACGTCGTGTTTGCGTCCTCATGGGAGGCGTAGAGCCTGCTGCCGTCGGGGCTCAGGTCGAAATTCTCGGGATCGGAACCACCGGGCACCATGCGCCTCAGCTGCCCGAGCCCTCGTTGGAAATGAATACGAGCGTGTGGGGCGAGCCCGATGTTTCGGAGGTGGACGCCTTCTCCTTGGCCTTAGAGCCGGCGAGGAAGGCGGAGATGCGGAGGAAGAGGGTGGCTCGTGACATGACAGGCTTCACTCCGAAGCGGGTCACCCGACACGGGGAAGCGAACAGCGCATGGCACCGGGCCCGGGGCTTTCAGCCTTCAGCCTTCAACCTTCAGGCTTCAGCTCTCGTCCCTCGTCTCCAGCGTGACCACACTCACATCCGCTTACCTCCCCCACGGCTATCATGCAGCGGACTGTGCGTGATGACGGCCCAGAGGAGGGATGCACCAGGCGGAAACATGCAAGTCGAACGGGCGCGCTGCTGGCTGGGCTGGGGCTCGGTGCCGCGCTCATGTACGTGCTCGACCCCACGCGCGGCGCGCGCCGGCGGGCGCTGCTTCGGGACCAGGCCAACAGCGCCCTGCGAACCGGGCGCCGGGAGTTTCACCGCCGGGCAGAGGACCTGAAGCATCGCGCCGAGGGCGCGGTGGCCGAATTGCGTGGCCGCCTCAAGGAGCGGAAGGAGGGCGTGGTTGATGACGATCAGCTGACCGAGCGGGTTCGGGCCGAGCTGGGACACAAGGTGAGCAGCCTCTCGGCGCTGGAGGTGACGGCACGCGACGGCGTCGTGACGCTCGCAGGCCGGATCCCG
>DASSOW010000525.1:0-3749 GCA_035700175.1 Gemmatimonadales bacterium
TTCTCCGCGCCCTCGAACACCTGGAGGTTGCCGGCCATGTGGGCAATCAGGAAGGCGATCCCGATGATGCCGGTGACCGCCATGATGATTTTCTTGCCGATGGTGGAGCGGTAGAACCGCAGCGGATTCATGGTCCTCTCGTCTGAAGGTGAACTTCCGGTTTCCTACTGCGCGTCCACCGTGGCCTGGGTCTCCCGCACGGCCTCGGCCGACTTCCTGAGATCCGCCTTTTCCTGGTCGGTGAGCGTGACCTCAAGAATCTGCTCGAGCCCGTTCCGGCCCAGCTTGCAAGGCACGCCACAGAACACATCCTTGAGCCCATACTCACCGGTGAGCCACGCCGAGCACGGCAGGATCCGCTTCCGGTCGAGGGCGATCGCTTCCACCATCTGGATGGCAGCCGCGCTGGGCGCATAGTACGCCGAGCCGGTCTTGAGGAACGCCACGATCTCGGCGCCGCCGCCGCGGGTGCGCTTCACGATCTCGTCCAGCTTGTCCTTGGCGAGGAGCTGGGTGACGGGAATGCCGGAGACAGTCGTGTAGGAAATCAGCGGGACCATGGTATCGCCGTGGCCGCCCAGAACCATCGCCTGGATGTCATCCATGGAGACGTCCATTGCCTGGGCCAGGAAGGTGCGGTAGCGCGCCGTGTCGAGCACGCCGGCCATGCCGATGATCCGCTCGCGCGGGAATCCGCTGGCCTTCATGGCCACGTAGCACATCACATCGAGCGGATTGGAGACGATTAAAATGATGGACCTGGGGGCGGCCTTGGCGATGTTCTCGGCGACCGACCGGACGATCCCGGCGTTGGTGCGGACCAGGTCGTCCCGGCTCATGCCCGGCTTCCGCGCGATGCCGGCGGTGACGACGAAGACCTCGGCGTCCTTGGCTTCGTCATAGCCCTGGGAGCCGATGATCCGGGTATCGAAGCCCTCGATGGGGCCACTCTGCCATTGGTCGAGCGCCTTGCCCTGGGGCACGCCTTCGACCACATCGATCAGGATCACCTCGCGGGCCAGGCTCTTTTCCGCCAGCCGCTGCGCCGCCGTGGCGCCCACATGCCCGGCACCGACCACCGCCACCTTGTTGAGCATATCCTCGGAATCGTCCTCAGGTAGGAGAAATGAGAAAGGCGCCCCGGGACTGTTCTTCGCGAGGCGCCGAAATCTATACGGGAAATGGGGTTAGGGCCAAGGGTCGGACGCGGGACGCGTCTTCCCTAGACCCTCATACAGCACAATGCTCACCGCGTTGGCCAGGTTGAGGCTCCGCACCGATTCCTCCATCGGAATCCGGAAGCACTGGTCGGGATGCTTCTCCAGGATCCGCGCCGGCATGCCGTCCACCTCGTTCCCGAACACCAGCACGCTGTTCTTCCTGAACGGCGCCTCGCGATAATCCCGCTCGGCGTTCGCGGAGAAGTAGAGGCAGCGCTTGCGGCTGATAGCGTCCCGGAAGGCATACCAGTCGGGGTGAACCCAGAGGTCCACTTTGTCCCAGTGGTCCAGCCCCGCGCGCTTCACCTCGCGATCAGCGATCGAGAAGCCGAGCGGTGCGATCAGGTGCAGCGGAGTGTCGGTGGCGGCGCAGAGCCGCGCGATGTTGCCGGTGTTGGGCGGAATTTGCGGCTGGATGAGGGCAACATGCAGGGCCATGGTGCTCAGCCACCTCGCGTGTGCATTTCACGGTGGGGGTCTGCTCGGAGCGACGTCAATTGATACAATGGCGCTCGAGCCGGCGCCTCCGCACGCAGCTCGGCACCCCGATCTTTTCTCTCCGCCCAGTGCCGCGCAATCAGTCGACGCAGCTCGTCGTCAGTCGCGCCGTCACGGAGTGGCGCGCGGAGGTCGAGCCCCTCGGCCGCGTAGAGGCAGAGGAACCAGGTGCCGTCCGCCGTGATCCGGCTCCGATCACAGGTGCGACAGAAGGGTGCCGTGGTGCTGGCGATGATGCCGAACGTCTGTCCGTCAGCCAGCCGGAAACGCTCGGCGGGCGCGCGCGAGCCGGGCTCGGAGATCTCTTCGACTCCACCAAGCTCGGTCCGGATTCGACCCAGCATTTCCGCTCGCGAAACGACGTACTCCTCCGACCACCCCGTCGCACCACCCACGTCCATGTACTCGATGAAGCGCAGCTCCGCCCCGTGCTGCTTCGCGAATCGCAACAGCGGCACGAGTTCGTCGTCATTCACACCACGCATCACAACGGTATTGAGCTTGAGGCCGAGAGCACGCCGCTCCACGGCCTCGATGCCATCGAGCACGTCGGCGTGCCGCGGACTCCGCGCCAGCGAGAGAAATCGCTCGGGGCTCAGCGTATCGAGACTCACCGTCACGCGCCGCAGGCCCGCGCCGGCCAGCGCGTCGATCTGGCGTGACAGGAGCAGGCCGTTGGTGGTGAGCGCCAGGTCGTCGATCTCTGGATCGAGGGACAGCATGCGCACCAGCTCGGGCAGATCGCGCCGCAGCAGCGGCTCCCCGCCGGTGAGCCGCACCTTGCGGGCTCCCAGCGAAGTAAAGAGCCGGGTCAATCGGGAGAGTTCCTCGAACGTGAGGAGCGACTCGCGCGGGAGCCACGCGTAGTCCTCCTCCGGCATGCAATAGGAGCAGCGAAGGTTGCAGCGGTCGGTGACGCTCAGGCGAAGACTGCCAAGCGGCCTGCCGAGTGCATCGAGGACTGGCTCAGCCACGCGAGGCCTCGGCGTCTGGCCGAGCCATCACGATGCCGCCCGGTACCGTCGGATCGACCCAGCCCACCGTGCCATCGGCGTACGTCTCCCGTTTCCAGATCGGCACACGCGCCTTCACCTGATCGATGACCCAGCGGCAGGCCACAAACGCTTCATCGCGGTGCGCGCTCGCCACCGTCACGGCCACCGCCACGTCACCGATAGTCAGGTCGCCCAGGCGATGCATCAGTGCTACCCGCACCGGCCACTTGGCTTCCGCCTCCCGGACGACGTCCGCGCACTCGTGCTCTGCCATCGATTCGTAGGACGAGTAGGAGAGAGCGGTGACTTCGCGGCCGGCGTGCGAATCTCGCACCGCCCCCGTGAATGTCGCGATCGCGCCATGCTCGGCGCGGCTCACCTGGGCGATGAGCGAGGCAAGATCAATCGGTTGGTGCGTGAGGTACATCTCAGCCGCCCGCCAGCGGCGGCAGGATGGCGAGCTCGTCGCCGTCGTCGAGAAGGCGGTCAGGAGAGGATTGGCGGCCATTCACCGCGAGAAGGACGGTGGGAGGCAGGCCGCCTCCAGTGTGCCCGGCGCGGAGGTGCGAGACCGCATCGCCGGCCCTGCTGCCGTCTGGAAGGGAGAGCGCCAGCCGATCGGCGCCAACCAGCTCGGCGTATCGCGCGAAGAGGAGGGCCTGGACGGTGATGGTCATGGTTAACTGCAGGGATCAGGGAACAGGGGTGAGGGATTGGGGACTGGAGGCGGGCCTGCGCTCTTTCCCCTGGTCCCTGGCCCCTATTCCCTGGCCCCTGATTCCAGTCCGCCGTCCGCCGCCTGGGGCGACTCCTCGTCGGCCACCAGCGTCCGCAACTCCTTGCTGGGCTTGAAGACCGGCACCGGACGCGCGGCGACTTCTACCGGCTCACCGGTCCGCGGGTTGCGCGCCATGCGGGTCTTGCGGCGGCGGATCTTGAAAGTGCCGAAGCCCCGGATCTCGATGTTCTGCTGATCCTTGAGGGCGTCCTTGATGGCGTCGAGGAACGCGTCAACCACTCGGGCACAGTCTTTCTT
>DASSOW010000526.1:0-4318 GCA_035700175.1 Gemmatimonadales bacterium
AGGCCGGACGGGTGCTGCCGATCACCTACGTTCCCGGCGCGCCCCACTTCTCCCCGCTCGGCATTTATCCGACTGTCGAAACGATGATCGCCCAGGGCATCCTCGTGGGGCTCGCACTGATCGCCCTCTGCTGGATCTTTCTGGTACTGCCCGCGCGCGAACGGCGCGCGCAGGCCCAGGTCCCGGAGCCGATCGCGCAGCCAGCCGGCGAAAGCGACTTGATCCGGTCACTCGAGCGCGTGGATACCGATCTGGCAGAGGCGAGGGCGGAGCTGGAGAGGTTGCGGGAGAGGCTGGGGGCGGAGAAGAGGGGCTAGGGATCAGGGGCTGGGGGCTAGGGGCTAGGGCTGTGCGAGAGTGAAATTGATGCGCAGTGAGCTGTTTGGGTGCTCCGCAGGAGCTGGGCCCGCCGATATTGGCCGCATGATTCGCTCACATCGTGATCTACAGATATGGCAGCGTGCCATGGAGCTGTCAGCGGCTACATATGCTGTGGCAAGCAGCCTGCCTTCCTATGAGATCTACGGCCTCGCCCAGCAACTCCGTCGCAGCGCAGTGTCGATTCCTTCGAACATCGCCGAGGGTCACGGACGGATTCATCGAGGGGACTACGTCCACCACCTGTCTGTGTCACGCGGATCGTTGGCTGAACTTGAGACCCAGCTCGAGCTGGCGTGGCGCATCCACGCCGCTTCGGTGGAGCCCGCGCAAGGGCTGGCCGACGAAGTGGGCCGCATGCTGAACACGCTCATCTCGCGGCTACGCACCACCCCGCGCCCTCATCCCTAACCCCTGATCCCTAACCCCTAACCCCTAAACCAAAAGCCCGCCATCGCTGGCGAGCTTTCGGTAAGAGGAGTGGTAGATCGCCCCCTGAGTATACGGAGACGGACCGAAGTGTCCGCTCCACCCTTCTTCGACCTACCACTTTTTTCTGGTGTCCTGCTTTCGGTTCTTTATAAAGCAACGGGTGTGCCAGTTGGGTCGTAGGTCGTAAGTCCTATGTCGTACAACAACTTAGCGCATCGATGAATGGGGGCACCGCCTCCGGCGGACTGTCAAAAACCTGAACGAAAATTCACGATTCTCGCCAAGTTACTGTCATTAAATGACTTGACTCGCTGTCAATCATTTTGACGGCGTCGGGTTGTTGACGCCGCTGAGCCAGGGGCCCGGATCAGGGCTCTCCCCCCGCCGCCACTTCGCCGCCAAGGTCATTCCCAGAAGGATGAGTGCCACGCTGACCACCTGTGCAATCGTAAATGGCCCGAAGAACCTGTCATCCTTGGCCCGGAAAATCTCCACGAAGAATCGCTCGGCACCGGCCCACATGAGATAGGCACCGAACAGCCACCCAGCCGGATGGGCCAGCTTCCGCCATCTCCACAGGAATGCAAACGCCACCAGCATGATCGCCACTTCATAGAGCTGGGTGGGGTGGACCGCGAGTACGGTGGTCGGGTCGGTACCGGGAGGGCTCGCTATGCCAAGATGGGCGAGATTGCCGGCCGTGGATGGCGGATATCCCTGCGGAAACTTCACGGCCCAGGGGAGTGAGGTGGGCCGGCCGTAGTCGTCATTGATGAGGAAGCAGCCCACCCGGCCCAGCGCGTACGCGGCGGCGAGCGCCGGCGCGGCAAGCTGCATGGTCCAGCGCAGCGGCACCCGTCGCCGCCACCCATTGAGGATCACCGCCAGCGCGCCGCCGATGAACCCGCCATACCACACCAGCCCGCCCCGGTCCAGCAGCGTTGCCGGGTTCCCGGTCAGCGCGAAGTACCAGAGCTTGGCGCCCACCACGCCGCCCACCAGCGCCGCCAGCACGATGTCCGCGGAGTATTCCTCGCGCAGCTGGCGACGGCGCAGCTCCTGGGTGATGAGCCAGCCACCCATGAGGAAGCCGACCATCATCATCAGGCCGTAGCCGGTGATGGGCAGCGGTCCCAGGTGAATGATGAAGGGATATACGGTCATGCGCGGGTGGTCCCGTCTGAGAGTCCCGGAATCGGCAGGTCATCTCGCGGCTCGAGGGCAAGATCACTCCGCTCACCCCGTGCCAGGTGCCAGGCGCCTGCCGCGGCGATCATCGCCGCATTGTCGGTGTTGAGCCGAGGGGAAGCTACGCTCACCCGCGCCGTCCCCGCCAGCGTGCGGCGCAAGGCATCGGCGAGTGCACGGTTGCAGGCCACGCCGCCAGCGATGATGGCGGCGTCGTACCCCAGCTCGCCCACCAGTGCCGCCGTCTTGGTCACCAGCACGTCGATGGCGGCGTCCTGGAACCCGCGCGCCAGGTCGGCGCGATCGCGCTCCAGGTCACTGCTCTGCTGGACGGCTCGTCGCACCGCGGTCTTGAGCCCGCTGAATGAAAAGTTGTAGCGATTGGGCCCGTCGCCCCCCAGCTCGGCGAGCATCGGTCGGGGGAATTTGAACCGGCTGGGCGTGCCGTCGGCGGCGAGCCGCTCGATCACTGGACCGCCGGGGTATTCGAGGCCCAGCAGCTTGGCGACCTTGTCGAACGCCTCGCCGGCGGCATCATCCAGAGTGCGGCCCACCAGGCGGTAGCGCCCCCAGTCCATTACGTCGAGCAGGAGCGTGTGCCCGCCGCTCACCAGCAACGCCACGAACGGCGGCCTGAGTTCGGGATCCTCGAGCGCGGGTGCGAAGAGGTGTCCCTCAAGGTGGTTCACGCCGATGAGCGGGATCTCCCTGCTCCATGCCAGCGTCTTGCCGTACATCAGCCCCACCAGGAGCGCGCCCACCAGACCTGGCCCTGCCGTGACGGCAATGCCGTCAATGTCATCGAGCGTGGTGCCCGCCTGCTCCAGCGCGCGCCGCACCACGGGGCCGATGGCCTCGAGGTGGGCCCGGCTCGCCAGTTCCGGCACCACACCACCGAACACCGCGTGAATGTCCTGGGAAAGAATGACCAGACTCCGGAGATCGGTCCGCGCGCCCTCGCCGTGGTCGAGCACGGCAGCCGAAGTCTCGTCGCACGAGGTCTCGAGGCCGAGGACGCGACTCAGCTCCGCTCCTCCGGGCTCACCACCACCGAGTCCGCGGGCGCGGGCCGGACCTTGCCGAGCAGGCGCTCGATCAGCGCGATGTTGGCGGGCGACGACCAGTCATGCGCGCCAATGACGCGCTTGATGATGACGCCATCCTTGTCGAGGAGGAAGCTCTCCGGCACGCCCGTGGTCTGGTAGAGTGTGGAGATGCGGCCGCTCTGGTCATGCAGGATATCGAAGGTGAGCCCGAATTCGCGCGCAAAAGAAAGGACGCCCTCGGGGCCGCCCTCGTCGATGCTGACCGCGGCGATGGCAAAGCCGTCGTCCTTGAGCCGGGCGTAGGCCCTCTGCATGGACGGCATCTCCTGGCGGCAGGGCACGCACCAGGTGGCCCAGATGTTCAGCAGGGTC
Organism: Gemmatimonadales bacterium; assembly: GCA_035700175.1. Lineage (GTDB taxonomy): Bacteria > Gemmatimonadota > Gemmatimonadetes > Gemmatimonadales > GWC2-71-9 > CAMLHP01. The sequence goes on from DASSOW010000526.1 coordinate 3,417, forward strand.
ACCTTTCCCTTGTATTGGCCGCGCAGGTCCACTGTATCACCGGTACTGAGGTTCACGACATCGATGTCAGGTGCCTTGGCGCCCACCTCGACGCGCGCCGTTTCCTGTCCCACGTGGGTCAGGACCCAGACGCCGATGCCGAGACCGGCGAGCACCAGGACAACCACCAGCCATTGACGGGCGGAGCTGCTCACGGGATCACACCTTCACGCTGCAGGCCGATCGGAGGTCCCGCACGGCCTGGGTAATGTCGGGCTGGCGGAACACCGCCGTCCCGGCGACAAAAGTGTCGGCGCCGGCGGCGTACGCCGCGGCGATGGTCTCGGTATCGATGCCGCCATCCACTTCGAGCGCTGCGTGCGAGCCGAATGCATTCAGCAGGGAGCGCAGCCGCGCAATCTTGCCGGTGGCAGCCGGGAGGTAGCGCTGGCCACCGAACCCCGGGTTCACCGACATGACCAGCACCAGGTCCAGGTCATCCAGCACCTCGGTGACATGAGCCACCGGTGTCGCGGGATTGAGTGCCAACCCGGCCAGCATCCCGTGCTCGCGCACCTGCGCGAGCTGCCGCTGCACGTGGATCGTTGCTTCCGGATGGAAGGTGAAGGACGAGGCGCCCGCGTCCTTGAAGCTGGCAATGTAGGACTCCGGCCGCTCCACCATGAGGTGCACATCGATCGGCACGTCGGTCATGGCGCGCAGGGCGCGGATTATCGGTGCCCCGAATGTGAGGTTGGGGACGAAGTGGCCGTCCATCACGTCCACATGCAGCCAGTCGGCGCCGCCATCGAGCGCTGCCTGCACTTCCTCACGCAGCCGTCCGAGATCGGCGCTCAGGACACTTGGTGCAATGCGGAGGGTCACTGGTTGGCTCCGTTGACGATCAGGTCCACCGTGCTGCC
>DASSOW010000527.1:0-2271 GCA_035700175.1 Gemmatimonadales bacterium
TGGAGGGCCAGTAGACCTCGTTCAGGATGCCGAACCCGACGGTGGCCCAGAGACGGCCCGGGCCGAGGGCGGCACACACCATGTCCTTGGCGCTGGAACACCAGGTGGGGGGGATACCCGGATGCCCGGGTGCGATTGTCATGGTCATCTCCTGGACCGCGAATCGTGAGCGGCCTGTGCGGAAGGTAAACGGACGAGGCGGACAAGGCGGGCAGGGCGGACAGGTCAATTTTCATCCGTCTCGTCCGTCTCGTCCGCCTCGTTCGCCTCGCCCTGTTACCATTGAAGGGACCGAAAACAGCGGAGAGCAAACGCGATGGAACTGGGAATGATCGGGCTGGGCAAGATGGGCGCGAACATGACCACGCGCCTCATCAGGGCCGGGCACCGGGTGGTGGCATATGACAGGGCGCCGGATGCCGTCGCGAAGGCGGTGCAGGGTGGCGCGGTGGGGGCGAATTCGCTGGAAGAGATCGTCCGGCAGCTCAAGGCGCCGCGCGCGGTCTGGGTGATGGTGCCGGCGGGCGATCCCACCGAGCAGACGATCACCGCGCTCACCGGCGTCCTCACGCCGGGCGATACGGTGATCGACGGCGGCAACAGCTACTACAAGGATTCCCTGCGCCGGGGGGCGGCACTGCGGAAGCAGATGCTGAACTTCGTGGATTGCGGCACCAGCGGCGGCGTGTGGGGGCTCGCCGAGGGCTACAGCATGATGGTGGGCGGGGACGGCGCCGCCGTGGAGCGGATCAAGCCGATCTTCGAGGCGCTGGCCCCGGCGCCGGACAAGGGCTGGGGGCACGTGGGCCCGGTCGGCGCCGGGCACTTCGTGAAAATGGTGCACAACGGCATCGAGTACGGGCTGATGCAGGCGTACGCCGAAGGGTTCGAGGTGCTCCACCGGAAGGAGGAGTTTGCCCTGGACCTGCCGCAGATCGGCCACATCTGGCAGGACGGCAGCGTGGTGCGTTCCTGGCTGCTGGATCTCACCACGGCGGCGCTGGAACAGCACCCGGACATGAAGGACATCGCGCCCTGGGTGGCCGATTCGGGCGAAGGCCGCTGGACCCTGGCGGAGGCGGTGGACCTGAACGTGCCGGCGCCGGTGATCGCGCTGTCGCTCATGGCCCGGCTCCGGTCCCGGAGTGAAGAGGCGTTCTCCGACCGGTTGCTCGCCGCCATGCGGCAGCAGTTCGGCGGCCACGCCGTGAAGGCGGAGACATGACATGAGCGCATCGGTCGGGAAGGGGGCCGCCACCTACGTCATCTTCGGCGGCACCGGGGACTTGTCCCAGCGCCTGGTCGTGCCGGCGCTGTATCACCTGCACGCGGCGGGGCATGCGGCCGACATTCCCGTCGTCGCGGTGACCAAGGGCGAGACCGACGACGCCGGCTACCGCCGGATGATCACGGACGCCCTGGTGCGTGACGGGATTGCGCGCACCCGGGCCGAGGCATGGGCCCGGAAGTTCCTCTACTACCAGCCGATTCACGACGGCGCACCCGAAGACTATCGCGAGCTGGACAACCGGCTCAAGGAGATCGAGGCCCGGCATCAGGTCCCGGGCAACCGCGTGTTCTACCTGGCCTTGCCGCCCCGGTTCTTCGGCCCCACGGCCGGCGGACTCGCGCGCGCCGGACTCAACCGGGCACGCGGATGGGTGCGGCTCGTGGTGGAAAAGCCGTTTGGGCGTGACCTCGAGTCCGCGCTCAAGCTGAACCAGGAACTGCACGAGGGCTGGCGCGAGGACCAGATCTACCGGATGGACCATTTCCTCGGCAAGGACACGGTGCAGAACCTGATCGTGTTCCGGTTCGCGAACGCCATGTTCGAGTCGCTCTGGAATCGTGAGCATGTCTCCAGCGTGCAGATCACCGTGGCCGAGACCCTGGGCGTCGAGAAGCGCGCGGGGTACTACGAGAGCGCCGGCGTCATCCGGGACATGATCCAGAATCACCTCACCCAGATCATGACCCTCGTGGCGATGGAGCCGCCCAGCAGCATCGACGCCGCGGCCATCCGGCAGGAAAAGGTCAAGGTCCTGCAGTCCACCCGGCGGATCAGGCCGAGGGACCTGGTGCGCGGCCAGTATGCCGCCGGGCACATCGGCCGGCGCGAGGTGCCCGCCTATCGCAAGGAACCGGGCGTGGCGGCCGACTCGCGCACCGCCACCTTCGTCGCGATGAAGCTCGAGATCGACAACTGGCGCTGGCAAGGCGTGCCGTTCCTGCTGCGGACCGGCAAGCGCATGGCCACCCGCCTGACCGAGA
>DASSOW010000528.1:0-12842 GCA_035700175.1 Gemmatimonadales bacterium
CGATCTGGCTGTAGAGATTGATGGTGGAGCCGGCGATCCAGAGCGTGATGAGGGCGCCGGTCACCGCCAGCGGCACCGCCAGCAGTACCGTGAACGGGTGCACCAGCGACTCGAACTGGGAAGCCAGCACCATGAACACCACCACCAGCGCGAGCAGGAAGGCAAAGTAGAGCGAGGACCCGCTTTCGTTCAGCTCGCGGCTCTCGCCTGCCAGCGCCACCGAGCTTCCCTTGGGCAGCACCTCGGTAGCGAGGGCGTTGAGGGAATCGAGCGCCTCACCCAGCGTGAAGCCGGGCGCAAGACTGGCCTGCAGGGTGAAGTTCCGCACCCGGTTGAAGTGATTGAGCTGGCGCGGGCCCACGTTCTCGTCGCTCCGGATGAGCGACGACCTCTGCACCAGGCCGCCGCCGGCGCTGCGCACGAAGAGTCCCGACATGTCGGAGGGCGTGGCGCGGTCCTCGGCCTCCAGCTGCACGATCACGTCGTAGAGCTTGTTGTCGCGGGTGAAAGTGCTGACCCGCCGCCCGCCCAGCAGCGTCTGGAAGGTCCCCGCCACGTCACGGACGGGCACCCCCAGGTCCTCGGCGCGGTCGCGGTCGAAGTTCACCTCCAGCTGCGGCTTGTTGACCCGAAGATCGGTATCCACGTTGAGCAGCCCGGCAATGCCGCGCGCCCGCGTCACCATGGTGTCCATGGCAAACTTGAGCGAGTCGAAATTGGGGTTCTGCACCACGAACTGCACCGGATTGCCAAACCCGAAGGCCGGCGGGTTCTGGGCAAAGGCGAAGATGCCAGGAATCCCGAAGAGCCTGGGCCGCACCTCGTTGAGGACCTCATCCACGGTGCGGCTGCGCTCGTCCCAGTCGGTGAGCCGCACGAACATGATTCCGCTCGCCACGTTCCCGCCGAAGCCGATGATGCTGAAGTTCCCCTCGACGTCGGCCGTGCTCCCGATGATCTGCTCGACCTGGCGCTGGTACTGGTCGGTGTACTCGAGCGTGCTGCCCTCGGGCGCGATAGTGAAGACAACGAAGTAGCCCTTGTCCTCTGGCGGGATGAATTCGCGCTTGAGCGAAGAGAAGAAGACCACGGCGAGTGCCAGCGTGCCAAGGGCGCCAAGGACGACGAGGAGCCGGTGCCGGAGGGCGCGGTCGAGCAGGCGACTGTATCCGTTCGCAATGGCATCGAAGCCGCGCTCGAGGATCCGGTACAAGCGGCCATGCCGGGGCGGCACGCGCAGAATCCTGGCCGAGAGCATCGGCGTGAGCGTGAGCGCCACGAAACCGGAGATCACCACCGAGCCGGCCACCGCAATGCCGAATTCGTTGAACAGCCGCCCGGTGTTGCCCTGGAGGAATGCGAGCGGGATGAACACCGCCACCAGCGAGATGGTGGTCGCAATGACCGCGAACGCGATCTCGCGGGTGCCGTTGGTGGCCGCCACCTCGGGCGATTCGCCCAGCTCCTCCTGGTGCCGATAGGCATTCTCCAGCACGATGATGGCGTCGTCCACCACGATGCCGATGGCGAGCGTGAGCGCCAGCAGCGTCAGGTTGTTGACCGAGAAGCCCATGAAGTACATCACCGCGAAGGCGGAGATGATGGACGCGGGGATGGCGAGGCCCGGGATGATCGTGGCGCGCAGGTTCCTGAGGAACACGAAAATGATCAGGATGACCAGCACCGCCGCGATGATCAGCGTCTCCTGCGCCTCGCTGATGGAACGGCGCACGAACGTGGACCCGTCGAAGGCCGGGATGATGTCGACGCCGGGCGGGAGCTGGGCCTGGATGGCGGGCAGCTCCGCCCGGATCGCGTCGGCCACCTCGATCAGGTTGGACTTGGATTGCCGGACGACGCCGATGGCCACGGCGGAGGTGCCATTGTAGCGCAGCGAGCTGCGGATGTCTTCCGGGCCCAGTTCCACGTGGCCCAGGTCGCGGAGCCGCACCAGCTGGCCGCCCTGGTTGGCCACGGTGAGGTCGGCGAATTCGTCGGGGTTCTTGAGCTCGCCCAGGGTGCGGACGCTGAACTCCCGGCGCTGGCTCTCGATCCGGCCGGCCGGCACCTCGACGTTGCGCGACCGGATCGCGGCCTCGACATCCTGCACCGTGAGCTGATGTGCGGTAAGCGCCGTCGGGTCGAGCCAGACCCGCATGGAGTAGCGCCGTTCGCCGAAGATCGCCGCCTGTCCCACGCCGGGCAGGCTCTGGAGCCGGGCCTTGACCACCCGGTCGGCGATGTCCGAGAGCTGGAGCAGGGAGTAGTTGGCGCCGGAGAGGGCCAGCCAGAAGAAGGGCTGGGCATCGGCCTCCTGCTTGGCGATGACCGGCTCCTCAATGTCCTGCGGCAGGCGGCCGCGCGCGCGCGAGACGCGGTCGCGCACGTCCTGCGCAGCGTCGTCCACGTCGCGCTCGAGGTTGAACTCGAGGGTGATGTTGCTGACCTGCTCCGAGCTCCGGCTGGTAAGCGTGCGGAGCCCGGGCACCGTGCTCAGCTCTTCTTCCAGCGGATCGGTGATGGCCGATTCCACCACCTGCGGGTTGGCTCCCGCCAGCACCGTTGACACCGAGATGATGGGCGGGTCCACGTCGGGGTACTCGCGCACCGGCAGGAGCCGATACCCGATCACGCCGAACAGCACCAGCGCCAGGCTCATCATGCTGGCAAAGACGGGACGCCGGATGGAGATGTCGGATAGTTTCATGCGAGCGCCTGGGCGAGACGGACAGTCGGACAGACGGACAGACGGACAGTAAGTGACGATCCTGGGACCGCCGTTTCGACATCTCCGCCCGGAAGACGGATGTGGTGCGCCTACGGGGGACGGGATGGGGCGGTTTCAGGGGTTAGGGACTAGGGATCAGGGGTTAGGGACCAGGGGTTGAGCTTGGGAGCTCCGCATTGCGACGCTAGTCTCCAGTCCCTAATCCCTAGTCCCTAATCCCTAACCCCTGATCCCTAGTCCCTAACCCCTATATTCCCCCCATGTCCCACAAACCCTCCAACCGCCAGCAGGCCCAGCTGGAGTACTTCAAGACCCTGCCGCCCAAGCTGGACCGGATCCGCCGTACCATCGAGGCGATGTCCATCCAGCAGGCCGACGAGGCGGCCATTCGCGCCCTTGGCCGGCTGCTCGACGAGATCAAGGCCAACTGCGGGCAGCAGGGGCTGCATCGGCTGGCCGACACGGCCGGCAACATGGCGATGCTCAGTCGCCGCGGGGGAGGACAACAGGTCAAGGTCCGCGGCCTCAGGGAATTATTGGGGAACTTTCAGGTGAACCTGGAAGGAGCACATCGGGCGGCGCTGGTTCCCGAAACCGGCGCCCAGGAAAAGGAGCCTGACGCCTAGCTCTTGCGCCGGGCCAGCACCTTGTCCACGATTGGGCCGGCCATCAGCGTGATCATGGCATTGATGAGACCGCCGATGACCGTGCTGACGAACGGCAGCGCAAAGAGGATGGCGCCGGCGCCGATGATGGCGAATATCATTCCGAAGTAATACAGCAGCATGCGGCGCTCCGGTTGGTATGGCGAGGGAGAAGCATACCGCGGCACCGTGAGACCATCAACCCCCTAGGGAGAAGCACCAATGAAGTCGATGACCCTGATGGCGCTGGCCAGCCTGTTCCTGGCCACCCCCGCCCTGGCCCAGCAGCCCACCGCCAAGCCCAAGGCCGATACTGCCCATGCCAAGATGGACGGCATGAAGCATGACATGAACGGCATGAAGATGAACCACGACGACCCCGACCAGGTGGTCCAGGGCGGCGGGAAGCTGCCTGAAGGCTGGTCGGCCCGCACGGACCGCGATGCGCCGCTCAGCAACGTGAAGTTCGTGACCATGGGCGATGGCGTCCATGCGACCATGGGACCCGCGGCCATTTTCTACCGTGAAAGCGACAAGGTGAACGGGCCGTTCCACACCCTGGCCACCTTCACCCAGACCAAGGCGCCCACCCACCCCGAGGCCTACGGGCTCTTCTTCGGTGGCAAGGCCCTCAACGGCGAGGGCCAGCAGTACACCTACTTCCTGGTGCGCGGTGACGGGAAGTTCCTCGTCAAGCAGCGCAACGGCGCCGAGACCAAGAACGTGACCGAGGGCTGGACCACCAACGCCGCGGTCAAGTCGCAGGACGCCGACGGCAAGGCCACCAACAAGCTGGAGATCGACGCCACCACGCCGGGCAAGGTGAAGTTCCTGGCCAACGGCACCAGCGTCTACGAGATGGACGCCTCACCGGCAGACATCAACGGGATCGTGGGTCTCCGGATCAACCACAACCTGGATGTGCATGTGGCGGGGTTTGCGGTGCACGCGAAGTAGACGGACAGTAGGGGCCCGGCTTGCCGGGCCCGGCAAGCCGGGCCCCTACCCTCTTCTCACGTTCAGCGCCTGGTCCGCCGCCGCCTGGACCGGGCGATCGGCCTCGCGAGCAATCCGGTCCAGGGCCCGGCGCGCAGCCGGGCTGGCCGCGGCAGCAAGACCGGCCACGATATCGAGTCGTACCTCCAGCGGCTGGCCGCCCCGGAACAGCCGCCGTCTGGCCAGCGCAATCCGCACCAGCTCCTCCATTGCCTCGACCGTCCCCAGCCGCGCCGCAGCCGTCGCCATCGCCCGCCGCACGCTGCTGTCCCCTTCCTCCCGCAACACCGCCATGATGCTCGGCGCCAGCGCCAGCACGCCGGCATTGCCCACCGCCTGGGCAGCTGCGATCCGCGTGCTCGCACTGGGATGCTTGAGTCCGTCCAGCAGGGCGGCGCGTGCGGCCGGCTGGTCGAACCGGACCAGCGCCCGGAGCGCCTCGGCCCGGACACTGTCGTCATCCTGCGCGAGCGCCGCCGCCAGCGGCGGCACCGAGCGCGCGTCACCCAGTCGTCCCAGGATGGCCGCGGCATGGCGCGACTGCGATGGGGTGCCCCGCTCCAGCAGCGGCAGCAGCAGGGGAATGGCCTCGGGCGTGCGGCCGAGCTGGTCATGCAGGAAGCGGCGCGCGGCCAGGGACTCGCTGCCGGCCACCGATTCGACCATGGCCTGATGCCCGTCGGGACCGATCCGTCCGAGAACTTCCGCGGTCAGGGCCTGGTCTTCGGCGTGACGCAGGGCATGCTCGATCAGCTCCCGCAGCCGTGCCAGGGGCAGTGCGCGCCGGGCCTGGATGATCCGGGTGCGCCGGGCGGACGGATCCTGGTCGGCGTAATCAAGGAGGGCGCGGGCCCGTGCGAGCAGGCTGGGCCAGTCACGCTGCACCGAAGCCGAGCGCACCTCGTTGGTGAGACGGATGAGCTCCTCGTCAGACGATTCATCGTCATCAGCGCCGGCGCCGTTGCCATCGGCCTCGGCCACATGGATGGTCTCTGCGGCCGAGGCGGGAAGCGGGAGCGGGACCATCGTGACACGCACGTGCTCCAGCAATGGCATGGCGATGTCGTCGCTCGCCAGCGCCGTGGCCAGCTGGAGCAGCGCCGCGGAGGACACGGCGGGCGAGATCTCGATCCAGTCCACCGCGCGCGCCAGCAGGCGGCCGCGAAGCGAGGTGCCCAGTGAAATGGCCGAGCTTTCAACACCGGCGTCGATCCGCTCAGGGCCGGAGAGCTCGGCAGCGGTGAGCGCCGCCTGCTCTGCGAGGGTGGCGTGGACTTCGGTGGCGCGAGGCGTCTCGCGCACCACGATGACCAGGCGCTCCAGCGCCTGCGCCATGGGAGAAGTAGACAGGTTCGAGGAGTCTGGAATCACGGTCGGAGAAAGATAGCAGGGCCATTAGCTTTGTTCGATGCTGCAGGTCACCATGCCACCACCGGTCAGCGACCCGCTCGAACTCGACGCGGCACTGTTGCAGGGCGTCATTACCGCGGCGCTCGCCGCGCTGTCCGCCTTCCTGTACCAGCGCTACCGCAAGGCATGGTTCGCCTGGTGGACCGTGACGTGGGCACTCTACATCCTGCGCATCCTCGCCATCCTGCTGTTCCTGGTCACGGCCAATCGGTCACTGCTCTTTGCGCACCAGGTGCTCACCGGCTGGACCGCGCTCGCGCTCCTCTGGTCGGCGCTGGTCTTTTCGCGCGGACTCCGGCTCAAGCCGTCGTGGTCGCTGGCGCTGCTGCTGCCGCTGGTCTGGAGCTACCTCGCCATTTATCAGCTGGACAGCTTCCTGCTGGCCGCGCTGCCCATGGTGCTCTTCCTCAGCCTCGCCACGCTCTGGACCGGGCTCGTCTTCCTCGAATATCGCCGGCGCGTGGGCTCCGCGGGCGCGGCGATTGTCGGCGGCGCGCTGCTGCTCTGGGGCCTGCACCACCTGGACTATCCCTTCCTGCGGGCGCAGGGCACCTGGGCTCCGTGGGGCTACTATCTCGACATCATCTTCGAACTTGCCGTCGGCACCGGCTTCCTCATCGTGGTGCTCGACGACCTGCGCCGGGGTATCGCGGCACTGAGCGCGCTCTCGGCCGACATCCGGCTGGGCGCCGCCGGCGGGGACCTCATCCACGTCCTGCTCGAGCGACCGCTCGCCCTGCCTGGCGTTAGCGGATCGGCACTCTACCTCCGCGACGCCGACCGGGACGCGTATGCCGGCGTTGCGGGAACAGCAGGCGGTTGGGCCGGAAAGCCGCCCGAGGGGATCTATGCCGAGGCCATCGAGCAGGCCATGGCCCGGGAAGAGCCCCGTGCCGTGGGCGATGCTGCGTCCCGTCACTTTGCATCCGCCCTCCCGATCTTCCAGGACAACGGGGTGCGAGGCGCCTTGCTCCTCACTGGCCCGGTGCGTGATCCCTTCACCGCACTCGACCAGCGATTTCTCCTGGCGCTGGGACATCAGGTCGGTGCGGCATTGGAACACGACGCCCTCTCACGCCGGCTCGAGACGCGCCGCCGTGAACTGGAACGGCTTGGCGCCCGCATGGTGGCCCAGCACGAAGAAGAGCGGGCGCGGCTCTCGCGCGAGCTGCACGACGAAACCGCACAAGTCTTCAGCGCGGTGAAGATGGAGCTGGGTGTGCTGCGCGGCACTGCCCGGCCGCCACAGGCGGACCGGCTCGACCGCGCGCTCGGACTGGTGGACACTGGCATCCGCAGCATCCGCAACGTGGTGAACGACCTGCGCCCATCGCTGCTCGACGATCTCGGCCTGCTGCCGGCATTGCGCTCACTCGCCGGCGAGATGACTCGCCAGCGCGGGCTCACCCTCTCGTTCGATGCGCCGGACGAATTGCCGCCACTCGGCACCGCCGCCGAGCTCGCGCTCTACCGTGCACTGCAGGAAGGGCTCAGCAACGTCCTCCGCCATGCCGGCGCCACGGCGGTGGACGTGACGATTGCGCGCGGCGACAGCGCGCTCCGGCTCTCCGTCCATGACGACGGGCGGGGATTACCTGCGGGCGCTGACCTCGAGCGGTTCGAGCTGGAGGGACACATGGGGCTGGCAGGCATGCGCGAGCGGCTTACCGCGCTGGGCGGGTCCGTAGAGATCCGGAGCGGCGCCGACACCGGGGTCATGCTCGATATCATCGTGCCGGTCTGAGCGATAGATTCCTTTCATGCTTCATGATCCCATCAAGGTGCTCGTCGCCGACGACCACACTGTGGTCCGCGAGGGAATCCGCCATGTGCTGGAAGGCGAGCCAGGATTCATCATCGTCGCCGAGGCGTCCACCGCGGCCGATGCCGTACGGCTGGCCGAGGCGGAGAAGCCCGACGTCGTGCTGCTGGACATCACGATGCCGGGCGAGTCAGGCCTCCAGGCTGCCGCGCGGATCCGGAAGCTGGTGCCGGACACGCGCATCCTGATCCTCAGCATGCACGACAATCCCGAATACGTACTCGAGAGCGTGCGGGCCGGCGCGCATGGCTACCTGCTCAAGGATTCCGCGGCCACCGAGCTCCGCCAGGCCATCCGCGCGGTGCGGCAGGGCGAGGAATACTTCAGCGCCCCGATTGCGCACCGGCTGCGCGCCGCGGTGCGCGGCCAGGCCGGCGAGCTGCCGGGCCCGCTCGATGTGCTCACCGGCCGGGAGCGCGAGGTGCTGGTGGGCATCGCGCTGGGCCGCACCAACAAGGAGATTGCCAGCGAGCTCGGCATCAGTCATCGCACGGTGGAAACCCATCGCGAGAGCCTGATGCGGAAGCTCGGCATCAAGACAGTGGCAGGGCTGACGAAGCTGGCGCTCGAAACGGGGCTGGTGTCGAGATAGACGGACAGGTGGGCCGATGGACAGATGGACAGTGGGTCGACAGTCACCTGTCGACCGTCGATATGTCATTGCGAGGAGGCGTAGCCGACGAAGCAATCGGGTAGCCGACATCAAGATGCTGGCCTCCGTAGTTTCCCGCCTGTCCGACCGTCCGTCTGTCCGCCTACCTTCCGGCATGACCGCACCCCGCACTGCCATCGTCCTCCTCAACCTCGGTGGTCCCGCGACGCTCGACGACGTAGAACCGTTCCTGCTCGAGCTGTTTGCCGACCGCGAGATCATCCAGCTCCCCTTCCAGAACTGGCTGGGTCCGTTCATCGCCCGGCGCCGTGCGCCCAAGGTGCGGAAGCTCTATGAGGCGATCGGCGGCGGATCCCCCATCCTGCACTGGACGCACATCCAGGGAAAGGCCATGGTCGCCCGGCTCGACCGGCTCTCACCCGAAACGGCGCCGCACCGGTTCTATGTCGCGTTCCGCTATGCCCACCCGAACAGCGAGGATGCGCTGCGCGCCATGGCAGCGGACGGCGTGACGCGTGCCATCGCCTTCACCCAGTATCCCCAGTTCTCCTGCGCCACGACCGGTTCCAGTCTGAATGAGCTGTGGCGTGCGGCCCAGCGGCTGAAACTCGAATCGGCATTCGAGTGGAGTGTCATCGATCGCTGGCCGGTGCACGGCGGCTTCCTCGACACGATGGCGGCCTCCACCCGCACCGCGCTCGAGCAGATTCCTGCCGCCGAGAGGGATGAGGCGGTGATCCTGTTCAGCGCGCACTCGCTGCCGCTCAGCGTCATCAACCGGGGCGATCCCTATCCCCAGGAAATCGGCGCCAGTGTGCATGGTGTCATGGAGCGGTTGGGACACGCGAATCGCTACCTCCTCTCGTACCAGAGCGAAGTGGGGCCGGTGCGCTGGCAGGGTCCGAGCACGGAATCAGTGATCCGGCGGCTGGGCGCGCGGGGCGAGAAGAATGTGGTGGTCGTTCCGATTGCCTTCACCAGCGATCACATCGAGACACTGAGCGAGCTCGACATCGAGTACGGCCACCTCGCAAAAGCGGCCGGGATCACGCGGTTCGTGCGTGCCCCGGCCCCCAACGATCATCCGCTCTTTCTCGACGCCATGGCCGACGTGGTGCTGCAGCACCTGGCAGACGGCATCGCAGCCAGCCGGCAGTACGCCCTGCACTGCCCCGGCTGTACCAATCCCGAGTGCCGCCACCTGCTCAATCCGGTCGCAGCAACTCAGACCTCGCGAATCACGCGCGACGCCGGGAAGAGCACCCGCCTGGCCACCCGATCGGCGAGCTGACGCACCAGCGCCTCCTCGCCTGCATTCAGCCCATCCAGCTCTCGCAGTACCCGCTCCGCCTCCTCGCTCGCGATCCGTGCACCGGCCTGGTGCAGCTCAGCCAGCCGAGGGGCGCGCGAGCGCGCCCGCAGCGCCACAGCGAGACGATCCAGCTCCTCCTCGATGATGCGCCACGCCGAGGCAAAGTGATCGGGCCTTGGCACACATCCTTCGGCACGCAGGTCGTCCAGGTCCAGCACGTTCACGTTGCCCAGCTCGCGCACGGCGGGCGCCACGTTCCGGGGCAACCCGAGGTCGAGAACGACGCACGCGTGCTGGCCGACCAGTTCAGGGTGCAGCACGGGCGTGCGCGCGGCAGTCGCAGCGATGATGACGTCGGCACGACGGCACTCGGCGGCGAGCTCGCTCCACGGCGCGACGGACCAGGCAGGATGCTGCTCGATGAGCGGCAGCGCAACCGCGGGGCGACGGCAGACGATCGTCACGCCTGGGGTCGCGGCCTGCGCCAGCTGGCGCAACGCACCACGCGCGGCCTCTCCCGCACCGACCACGAGCACCCAGGCCCCGGCGGGGCGCCCGGCGAGCACGCGGCGCACGCCGGCCTGGATCACGGACTGCACATGGGCACCGAGCCAGGTCTCGCGTCGGACGCGGCGGCCGGCCGAAATCGCGTGACTGAAGATGAGATTGGTCGAAAGGTTGGTGGCGCCGGCATTCCGGGCGCGAAGCCAGGCGCGGCGCACCTGTCCCAGGATCTCGGATTCACCGACCACCTGCGATTCGAGACCGGCCGCAACCGCAAAGAGGTGGCGCAGGGCGTCATCGCCCGACAGGTGCATGGAGGGCGCACCCGACGCGGTGAGCAATTCGTCGCCGCCGGAGGCGCCCCAGCAATACAGCTCGGTACGATTGCAGGTGGAGAGCGGTACCAGCGCGCGCCCTGCGGCGGATGCGTCCGCCAGCAGGTGCGCGGCCTGGTCTTCATCCAGCGTCACGCGCTCGCGCTCGGCGAGGTTCGCGATGCGATGGTTGACGCTGGTGACGTGAAACAGTTTCAGGTCTGGCACGCGCGAAGCCTATCGCGGTTCGCGCGTGCCGGCCATCCGCCCTATTTCGGAGTCGCTTCCGTATCGTTACGGGCCGACCCCGAGTCCACGGCGACCTGCTCGCCGTTGCCCTGGTTCGCCCGGCTCTTCACTGCGACTTGCCGAGGACGCGCCTTCTCCGCCTTCGGCATCAGGACCGTCAGCACGCCGTCGGAAATGTCGGCCTCGATGCGGTCGGCATCGACGGTGGATGGCAGCGAAAAGGTGCGCTCGAAGCTGCCGTAGCTCCGCTCGTAGCGGTGCACGCGATCTGCCTTTTCCTCGGCGACCTGCCGCTTCTCGCCGCGGATCGTGAGCAGGTTGTTCTCGAGCTGGATCTTCACGTCATCCGGGTTCACGCCCGGCACTTCCATCACGAGCTTGACGCCGTCCTGGTCCTCGAAAATGTCGCAAGCCGGAACCCACGCCGAGGTGATCGCGCCCTCGAGACCCTGGGCCAGGGGCCAGTTGCCGAACGCCTCATCAAGTGCGGACGACAGGCGCCGCAGGTTCTGGAGGCCGTCATTGCGACGGCGCATCGTAGTCAGGTACATCGCTGTTCTCCTTCCGTGCGGAAACGTGCCGGCCACCATTGCCGGCGACGCCGCCAGGTTGCTGCAGCGCGCATGCCCGACGTTTCCGCCGGGATGACCAGCGTGCGGGCAGGATCGGCAGAATCACGGAAGGTGGGCTGCCAGAAATGCAGAACCGTTACGGCAGCTGCCAGATCACCAGCTGATTCTCGGTGAGCTGCGGGATCAGGATGCGATGGCGCTTGTGGTCGATCCCGAAATCCGCCGGTGCCGCGACGCCGGTAATGAGCGGGGTGGGCGTGGTACCGACCACGGCCAGGGTCGAGTCATCCCAGCTCGAGGCCACGATTCTCCCGTCACCCAGCACGCCGATCCCGTCCACCGTGCCGCTGGCCTTGCCCACGGTGATGAGGGTGTCGACGTCCGCCCGCCACTCGCGGACCTCGGGCTCAGAGAAGCTCCCGATCAGGAGGCCCTGGCCGTGCGGGGTGATGCCGTTGGGCATCGGCACCTTGGCTCGGGTCATGATGGACTCGATGCGATGGCCGTCGGCGATGCGGAAGACGTTGTCCAGCCCGGTGGGCGACATCTGGCCGACGTCGCTCGCCTCGACGCCCATTTCGCTCACGTAAAGCCTCCCATCGGGTCCGACCGCCATGTCGTTGAGGAAGCGCGCCCGGCGGCCGAATTCAATGGTGGCGAGCGGCGCGCCGGTGAGCCGGCTGAAGCCGCGCACCGCATCGAGATCGGCGACCCACAGGGTGTCACCGGTAATGGCGGTGCCCTTGGGTGCGTTGAGCGTGACCCCGCCGCGGCCGCCCATCACGAAATGCAGCGAGTCGATGGTGCCGTCCGGCTTCATCCGGCTGATGAACCCGTTACCGTCCTTGGCGCCGGGGTTGCCGTTGATGTTGGTGATGAAGAAGACGTCCTGGGCGGTATCGAGGATGACCGACTCGGGGGCGACGAGGCCCTGGACGGTGGCAACCAGGGTGGGACCCGCCGGGGCCGCACCGGTCTCGGCGGGTTTGGGCTTCTCGCTGGCGCAGGCAGCGAGGACGAGTGCGAGCGTGAGCGCGAGGGCTGGTTTCATGATCGGTCGTGGGTGGCGGGTCGTGGGTCGTGGGTCGCGGGTCTTGAGAAGATTAACACGACCCATGACTCACGACTCGTCCTACTTCCGCACCGCTTCCGTCGTCGGCTCGGAGATCCGCTCCACCACCTTGGCCACCTGCTGCTCGCTGACGCCGCCTTCGGCCAGCGCGAGGTCTGCCTGGCTGATGATGCCCACCACGGCGCCCTGTTCGTTGACGACTGGAACACGGCGCACCTGCTCCTCCGACATGATCTGCTGCACCTTGCCCACGTCGTCGTTTTCGCGGGCAGCATGGGGCTGCGCGGTCATCACGTCACCTACGGTAGCGCCAAAATTTCCCTCGGCGAGGGCATTGACCACGAGATCGCGATCGGTCACGATGCCCACCAGCCGGTTGCCTTCATTGCTCTCGACCACCGGCAGGGAGCCGACGTCGTAGGAGCTGAGCATCCTGGCCGCCTCCTGGATGGAATCGCTGGTCCTGCAGCAGGCGGGGCTTGCAGTCATGAGTTCACGGGCAAGCATGGGTCCTCCGGGAAAGTGTGTCATGTCATGATGACGCTTCCGGAAGATCGGAGTGGTGCGGTGGGTCACACTTGAGTTGAGAGTTGAGAGTTGAGAGTC
>DASSOW010000529.1:0-5157 GCA_035700175.1 Gemmatimonadales bacterium
GAAAGTGGATGCCGTGAAGCATGACGTCCTCGGCACCATTCAGATGCCGGACGGCGCCAAGCCCATGGGACTGGCACTGATGCCGGATGACAGGCACCTGTGGGTGGCCAACGGTCGTGCGGGGACGGTATCGCTGGTGGACCTCGAAGCCGACTCGGTCATCGCCAGCGTGAAGGTGGGGACGCGTCCGTGGGGGATGACGCTGCTCCCGGATGGGAGCAGCCTGTACGTGGCCAACGGCCCGTCGGGCGATGTGTCGGTGATCAACACGGCCACCCGGCAAGTGGCGCGGACCATCCCCACCGGCGAGCTGCCCTGGGGCGCAGCGGTGGGCCATGCTGTGCGCTAAGCGCACAGCGCACAGCGCACAGCCTAGTACCCGGATGCTACGGCTTCCTCCCCAATCTTCTTCCCGTTGCGCCAGGTGTTGGGGCACAGTGGATGAGTGTAGATGGAGGCGTGGTCCACCTTGCTGTAGGTGATGTCGTCCGCGGTATTCCCGGTGGGCGGCGCGAGCCCCGCCATGCCGCGGATCCGCTTGGCAATTTCGTGGTCGGCGCAGGGTGTATCCCCGCTGATGCCGAGTCCGCCGATGACGTGACCGGCACGGTAGAGCGGAACGCCGCCGCCGAATGCGATGGCTCCACCACAGATGCCGGGTTCATGCGCCGGGTCGAGGCACGCCGGGTCGAACGGCTCCGGTTGTGAGACGCCCCAGAGCGAATGGCCCGGCTGGGAGAGGGTGTAGAGCCGAGCAGTCGAGAGCGGCAGCGTGTCGGTGCTGAACCCGTTGGCCGTGAACGCCTTGGCCATGGCAATGGAGCGACTGCCGGGCCAGCGCCCACCCGCGGAATCATTGGGTGGCACCACGACGCACACCTTGCCTGAGCGGTCCACGATGGCGCCCCACTCAGCGCGCCCACCAAACAATCCGCCAGCCTCACCCGAGTCCGGAGCCAGCCTCAGCATGGCCCGGAGTGAATCGGCCGCTGGAAGGTCACCGCAGTCCGAAGCGGCCTTCGTGACGGAGCGGGACATCGTGTCGTTCTTCACCGCATCTGCCGAAGCATCATTGCGCGGGCCATGACTCGGGCAGGCGGCGAGCATGAGGAGGAGGGCGGGAGCGAAGATGATGGTATGGTTCATTGTCGGTGTCCTTAGTCAACGGTCAACAGCCAACGGTCGACCGTACACCGTTGACCGTCGACCCCTCCACTCACCTCGGCTTCTCCGGCTCATTGGGCGTCCGCAGCGACTGGATATAGCTGACGATCTGCCAGATCTGGTCGGCAGGGAGTTTGCTGCCCCATGCCGGCATGCCATTGGCGCGTCCTTCTGCAATGCTCGCGTAGATGTCCGCATCGGAGCCGCCATACAGCCACGTCGAGTCGCGCAGACTCGGCCCCATGCCACCGCCGCCATGGTCGCCATGACAACCGGCACAGTTGTACCAGACGAAGAGCTTCCTGGCATCGGTGAGGATGCCCGTGTCGTTGGCGTACGGATTGTGAAGCGTATCCAGCGCCCGGTCCGGCCCCGGCTGCGGTCCGATGGCCATGGTGGTATGAACCGGCCGGGCATCGGCCGCAGCCAGTGGCGGACGCCGGTCACAGCTCGCCACGGCGGCCAGCGTGCAGGCCACCATGGCCATGCCGGCAGCAGCGGAGATGCCATGTGCCGGCATCAGTCGCTCCCTGCCAGTGCGACCACGGCGGAATCCGGAAGCAGCGGCACACCGTAGCGCTTCAGCAGTGCATCCACATCTTCGTGGTGTCGAGTCAGGGCCTCTTCCAGCCGCCGATGCAGTGCCGAGTCACTCCGGCGGGTTGCGGCCGCAATGGCAAAGACGAACGGCCGTGCTGGGCCGTCCATGGCCGGTTGCACCGGCGTGAGCGTGAGCGGAACCCGCTCGCGCCTGGCGAAGTAGCCGGCAAGCGGGCCCCACACGATGGCCAGGTCGACATCACCGCGGGCGACGGCGCTCACCAGCGCGCTGGGCGGATTGGGCCGGGAGTAGTCGCCGTAGAGGGTGTAGCCGACGACGTGATCGGCAAGCCCCCGGACGGCAAGCGCCTCGGCAGCCGGCGGGTTGGAGTAATCGTCGCCGGCGACCTGCACGCCGATCCGGAGATGCCCAAGGATGGTATCGTCGAGGGAACGGACGCCGAGGTGTCGGTCGGTCCGTGTCACGAAGACGTAGGTCGAGCGATAATAGGGCGACGTGGGCGATACCATTTCGAGGTGTTCCGGCACGCCCAGGACGACGTCGCACAACCCTGCCTTGAGCGTATTGCGGATGAAGCCACGTCGCTCCGGCCACCAGGTGTAGCGCACCGGCACGCCGAAATCGTCCGCGATGAGCTGCGCCAGCCGGTTCTCGAATCCTTCACGCTGCGCATTGCTGAAGGGCAGGTTGTTGGGATCGGCGCAGACCCGCAAGGTGGAATCAGACGCGGTCGCCGGGCGGATCGGGGTGGTGATCCACGGGGTCTCACCCATGCCTGGTGCCGGCGGGCCACCGTCGCCATCCGCCCGCGCCTCTACATGCCGCTGGGCGTCGGGTGCGCGCGGGGTGGCAGGTGTGCAGGCCGCCACGAGCACGACGACGGCCGCGCCGAGCCACCATCCGGCATCAGATCGCGAACACATAGAGCATGCCGCCCATGGCGGTCTTGTGCTTGATGTCCGGAATGGCGCCCACCACGCCAAGACCGGCGTAGGGATCGTCCGTGGACATTGAGGGAAAGGCGACGGCACCCATCCATCCGCCGATGCCGGAATAGACCGCGATGTATTCCTTGCCGTCCGGTCCGGCGTAGGCGATGGGATTTCCCACGATGCCGGAGCCCACCTTGAATCGCCACAGCTCGGCGCAGCTGCGGGCGTCGATCGCCTTGAACCAGCCGTCCATCGTGCCGTAGAAGACCACGTCGCCCGCGGTGGCAAGAACGCCGCTCCAGAGGGGCAGGTCTTCCTTGACCCCGCAGACCTGCTTCCCCTGGATGGGATCCCACGCCACCAGTTCACCACGATAGCCGCCGGGGCCCGGCTTCATCTTCACGCTGGCTCCGAGGTAGGGAGTGCCGGCGATGTAATTGGCCTCGGTGCCCTCGTAGTCCATGCACACATTGTGCGCCGGGATGTAGAGAAGCCCGGTGCGGGGCGAGAAGGCGGAGGGCTGCTGGTCCTTGGCGCCGGTGGACGAGGGGCAGATGTCGTGGGTGACTCGTCCTTCATGGGCGCGCTTGGCCGGATCTTCATTGGGCCTGCCGGTCTTGAGATCGATGCCGCTCGCCCAGTTGACCGGCTGGTACATGTTGGCGTTGAGGATCTGGCCCGTGGTGCGGTCGAAGGTGTAGACAAAGCCGGTGCGGCCCGGATGGATGAGCAGCTTCCGCATCTGGCCATTGACCGGCATGTCCACCAGGATGTTCTCCATGATCTCGTCGTAATCCCACGAGTCATGGGCCACGAACTGGTACGCCCACTTCGCGTCGCCGGTGTCCGGGTTGCGCGCGAAGAGCGTGATGGACCACTTGTTGTCGCCCGGCCGCATGTCGGGGTTCCACACCCCGGGATTGGCAGTGCCGTAGTAGATGAGATCGAGCTCGGGATCGTAGGAGAGCCAGCCCCACACGGTGCCGCCGCCCAGCTTCCACTGGTCCGGTGTCCATGTCGTCACGCCCAGGTCCTTCCCCTGGTCCTTGGCATAGTAGGGATGGAAATCAGCACCGATGCGCACCGCAGAATCGGGACCGGTGCTATAGGCGCGCCAGAGAACCTTGCCGTTCTTCACATCGAGCGCTGCCAGGTATCCCCGCACGCCGAGCTCGGCTCCGGAATTCCCGACGAACACCTTGCCCTTCACCACAAGCGGCGCCATGGTAATGGTCTCACCGATGTCGATGTTCCCAACCCTGGTGCGCCAGATTTCCTTGCCGCTCTCCACGTCCACCGCCACCGTCTGCGCATCGAGCGTGTTGTAGATGATCTTGCCGTCGGCGTACACCGCGCCGCGGTTGACGATGTCGCAGCAGGCGATGCCCTGCGCCCGTGGATCGGGCCTCGGCTCGTAGGCCCACCGCAGCGCCCCGCCCGGCTTGGACAGGTCAATGGCGTAGAGGATGTTGGGCCAGGGCGTCACCACGTACATGGTGGACCCGATCACCAGGGGTTGCCCCTCGTGCCCGTGCAGGACACCGGTCGAGAACGTGGTCGCGACCTTGAGGTTGCTCACATTGGACGTGTTGATCTGGCTGAGCTGGCTGAAGCGGGAGCTGGCAAAGTCGCGGCCAGGCATGGCCCACTCGCCGGGCGCCTGGCCATTGGTCGCGCCCAAGGGCAATTGCGCCACTTGTCCGGTGGGAGGCGCGGCGGGCGGTGCGGTATCGGTACTGGTAGCTCGCGCCTCAGGCACGGCACCATCGTTATCACATGCCGGCGTACCCAGGGCCGCGACAGCCACCACGGCGGCCAGCAGTGCGCGGGCCAGATGCGAGCGGCGCGGCGACGGCCCGGCTCCTCTCACCACGTCGGCATGGCGCCCCGCATCCCCAGTGTCCGTGCCCACAGTCTGCCTCCCGGTTGCCATCATCATCAGGCAGAACGGGTCGGGCAGCCGTGAGAGGGCTCACCGCGGCGGGGTGACGGGAGGACAGCGCAGCGGGCGCTGGGCGCCCGCCGCTCAGCTCGCTACTCGGTTCGCTGTGCCAGTACCCGGCGCAGCATGTCGGTGAGGCCGTCGTGCGTGAACGGCTTTTCCAGCAGGGCAATCCCGGGCTCCAGCACCCCGTGCTCGGCGATCGCGTCGTCGGTGTAACCGGACATGTAGAGCACCCGAAGGCCCGGGCGCCGGCGGACCAGGGCGACAGCCAGCTCCTTGCCGCTCATTCCCGGCATGACGACGTCCGTGACCAGCACATCAATGGGCTCCGCCCTGCGGTCCGAGAGCGCGATCGCTTCCTCCCCATTGGCGGCCTCGAGAATGGTGTAGCCCTGGCTCTGCAGTACCCGGCGCGCAAAACGACGGACCAGCGCTTCATCCTCGACCAGCAATACCGTTTCCGAGCCGGTGCGTGGACCGGGCGCCTGCCGTGGCGCCGCCTCCAGCTCGGGCCCGTCGTCCGCCCTGGGCAGCAGCACGCTGAAGGTAGTGCC
>DASSOW010000530.1:0-2670 GCA_035700175.1 Gemmatimonadales bacterium
GGCCGGGCAGTCCGGCACGCTGCGGGCTGGCGCACCGGTGCGGGTGCTGAGCAGCGCTGGTCCCTGGTCGCGTGTCCAGCTCGAGGGCTGGGTCCGGACCGATGACCTGGTGCCCTCCGACAGCGTGGCGCAGGGCGTGACCGCCGCCGAAGTGCGAGCCGACCCTGAGCGCTTTGTTGGCAAGGAAGTCGAATGGCGGGTCCAGTACATCTCCACCGCCAGCGCTGATGAGCTCCGGCCGGAAATGCCCCCGGGCCAGCCCTACATGCTGGCACGCGGCCCGTTGCCCGAGCCCGGTTTCGTCTACGTTATGCTCTCGCGCGAGGATTCCGCGAGGGTCGCCGCGTTGCCGGCGCTCGCCGAGCTCACCATCAGGGCCAAGGTGCGTGCCGCCCGGAGTCGCTTCCTGTCGACTCCAGTCGTGGAACTTCTTTCCATCATCGCCCCCGAAACAACCCGCTGAACATGCACCTCGTGGCCGCCCTGGGCGACGGCACCATGGCGGTGCCCCAGATCCTGCTCATGCTGGCGGGGCTGCTGGCGGGCGCCAAGCTGTGCGGTGAGCTGGCGGAACGTGTGGGGCAGCCCGCGGTGCTCGGCGAACTGGTGGCTGGCGTGCTGCTGGGCCCCTCGGTGCTCGGCGTGGTGGACCCCGACCTGCCAATAGTGCACATCATGGCGGAGATCGGCGTGGTGATCCTGCTGTTCGAGATCGGGCTCGAGACCGATCTCAGGCGGCTGCTCTCGCTGGGTGGCACCGCGGCGACGGTGGCGCTGGTGGGTGTGGCGCTGCCGTTCGGGCTCGGACTCGCGGCGGAGAGACTGCTGGGCCTGGGGCCGCTGCCGGCGCTGGTGGCCGCCGCGGCACTCACGGCCACGTCGGTGGGGATCACCGCGCGGGTGCTGAGCGACCTGGGCCGGCTTCAGGATGAAGAGAGCCAGGTGGTGCTCGGCGCCGCGGTGATCGATGATATCGTCGGGCTCATCATTCTCGCGGTAGTGGCCCGGCTCGTGGCCGGTGAGAGTCTCTCGCTCGCCGGTGTCTCGGTGACCACGCTCACCGCCTTCGGCTTTGTCGCCGTCGCGCTCATCGCCGGCCGGTTCATCGTTCCGCCGCTCTTCCGCTTCCTGGGCCGGTTGGGCAGCGAGCAGACTCTCGGGATCATGGGCCTGGTCATCGCCTTCCTGCTGGCCGCATTGGCCGACGCCGTGGGGTCGGCGCTGATCATCGGTGCGTTCACGGCGGGACTGATCTTTGCGCCCACCAGGCATGCCAGGCCGATCGAAAAGAGCGTGGTGCGGCTGGGGCAGTTCTTCGTCCCCATCTTCTTCGTGGCCGTGGGCGCGGCGGTGGATGTGCGCAGCTTTCTCGACGGGCGCACGCTGCTTGTGGGCGGCGTCCTCATCGTGGCGGCCGTGATCGGGAAGGTAGCCGCGGGCTACGCGCCCTTCTGGTTCCGGGGCCGGAAGCTGGTGGTCGGGGTGGGCATGGTGCCGCGGGGCGAGGTTGGACTGATCTTTGCGCAGACCGGCCTCGCCGCCGGGGTGCTGGATGCGTCGCTCTTCAGCGCGGTCATGCTCATGGTGATGGTCACGACGCTCATTGCGCCGCCAGCACTCAAGGCCCTGCTGGGGCCGGGACCGAGCGCGACGGGAGCGGACGGACCGGGGGAACTGGTGAGTGAGGCGTGAGGAGCTGAAGGCTCAAGGCTGAAGGCTGAAAGCGACAAACTCTGCTTGATTCGGCCTTCAGCTTGTAGCTTTCAGCCTTCACCTCCGCTGGCGGAGCGCCGCATTTGCCACCAGATTGCACGATCAGGAGAGACCCGTGAATGACCTGCTGAAGCAACGCATCCTGCGTGCCCTCGACACGCTGAGTGACGAGCGGGCGTATCAGGTGCTGGATTACGTGGAATTCCTCGAGAGCAAGTACGCCGAGCGCCAGCGGCCGACCGGTATCTTTGCCCGGCTCTCGGATGCCGTCGAGGACACCATGCGGGCCGGCAAATTGCCGGTCAAGGCCATCAGCGGCACCATGGGACTCGTGGACGGAGCCGCCAAGGTGATGAAAGGCCTCGCCGCCGCGGGCCAGGCCGTGGTGGACGAGGCGGTGAAGGTGGTGGATGGCAGCACGAGCGGATCGCAAGCCGAATTGCCCCCAGCACAGAAGGTACAAGATCGTTGAGGAGGGGTTAGGGGCCAGGGGTTAGGGCGAAAAGGCTGGTGCTTGTCTCTCAGCCCCTGATCCCTGGCCCCCAGCCCCTAACCCCTAACCCCTAACGGTTGATGGTCAGATGAAAGTAGGCCAGTGGTCGGGACCGCCAGCCTCGGGGCCAGCGTACCATCCGACAGGATGGCGCCGGATCAGTCCGGCGCCACCGGACGTGGCGTGGTGTGGCTCGCGAGCCGTGGCGACGCCGCTCGCTCGCTCCAGCAGCATCGTGCCCTTAGCCCCTGCTCGGCGCGATGAAGCGCAAGCGGACCCCCGTTGACCGTTGGGTCAGCTCGTGCGACAGGATCTCGCGCGACGATTCCTCGACGACGTACTCGGCGACGATCGCCGGATCGGCAAAGCGGACACGCCAGCCATTCCGGCCGTCCAGCGTCACGGCGCCAAGCACGGTGATGGTGTCGTGCTCGATCGCCTCGTCCATCTCCGAGAAGAGCGGG
>DASSOW010000531.1:0-15844 GCA_035700175.1 Gemmatimonadales bacterium
TACAATGCCACCGTTGTTGACCGACTGCGGGCTGCTGGTGCCATGGTGGCCTGCAAGGCGAACCTCGACGAGTTCGCGATGGGCTCCTCTACCGAGCACTCAGCGTTCGGACGGGTGCAGCACCCGCTCGATCCCGAGCGCGTACCCGGCGGCTCATCCGGCGGCTCGGCCGCGCTGGTGGCGGCCGGCGTAGTGCCCGCCGCGCTCGGCTCCGAGACCGGCGGCTCGGTGCGCCAGCCGGCGGCCTTCTGTGGCATCGTGGGGATCAAGCCCACGTACGGGCGCGTGAGCCGGTATGGGCTGGTGGCATTCGGCTCCTCGCTGGATGCGGTGGCGCCCTTCGGCCGGACGGTGATGGACGCCGCACGGGTCCTGCATGTGATCAGCGGTCCCGACCCGCGCGACTCGACCACGCTCCCGCAGCCGCCCGTGGCACTCCCTGCGATGCCGCGGAGTCTCGAAGGGGTGCGGGTAGGCTTGCCACGCGAATATTTCCCTGCTGACTTGCATGGCGGCGTCGCCGCCGGGGTGTCGCGCGCGCGCGCTGCGCTGGAGGCGCTGGGAGCGACGCTCGTGGACGTCTCGCTGCCCCACACCAGGTACGCCGTGCCCGCCTACTATGTCGTGGCGCCGGCGGAGGCATCGGCAAATCTGGCCCGCTTCGATGGCGTGCGATACGGACAGCGCGAGGGAGGCGACGGCGACATGCGGTCGCTGTATCGGGCGACACGGGGAAAGGGATTTGGCGCCGAGGTGCGCCGGCGCATCATGGTGGGGACCTACGTGCTGAGCGCCGGCTATTACGACGCCTACTACGTCAAGGCCCAGCGGGTGCGGTCGCTTATCGCGGACGACTTCCGGCGGGCGTTCAGTGCCGGCGCCGACGTCCTGCTCGCGCCCACCACACCTGCACCGGCATTCAAGGCGGGTGAAAAGACCGGCGACCCGGTCTCGATGTACCTGGCCGACATCTTCGTCTGTCCGGCCAATCTTGCCGGCATACCCGCGGTGAGCCTGCCGGCCGGGCGCACCGAGGGACTGCCGGTTGGTGTCCAGCTCATGGCACCAGCCGGCCAGGACGAGCACATGCTGGAGACAGCCCTGGCGCTCGAGTCCCGGCTTGATCCGGTGGCGGAGGTGAGGTGATGACCTGGGAAACGGTGATCGGCCTCGAAGTTCACATGCAGCTGAAGACGGCGAGCAAGATGTTCTGCGGCTGCTCAACCGCCTTTGGAGACCCGCCCAATACCAACGTCTGCCCGGTGTGCCTGGGTCTCCCCGGTGCGCTCCCGGCAGTCAATGCGCACGCGCTCGAGCTGGCCGCACGGGCCGCACTCGCGCTCGGCTGCACCGTGCATGAGCGCAGCATCTTTGCACGGAAGAACTATTTCTACCCCGACCTGCCCAAGGGATACCAGATTTCGCAGTACGACCGGCCGCTCGCCACGGACGGCAGCGTGGCATTCGACTCGGCCGAGCGTGGCCGGGTGGCAGTGCATATCCAGCGCCTGCACGTCGAGGAGGATGCCGGCAAGTCGCTCCACGACCGGCTGCCAGGACGCACCGCGGTGGACCTGAATCGTGCCGGGGTGCCTCTTGCCGAAATCGTGAGCGGCCCCGACCTCCGCACTCCGGCCGAGGCCCGCGCCTGGCTCACCACGCTGCGGCAGATCCTGCTTTATTCGGGCGCGAGCGACTGCAGCATGGAGCAGGGAAGCCTGCGGGTTGATGCCAACCTGTCGGTCCGCCCGGCCGGCACCAGCGCGTTCGGTACCAAGACCGAAGTGAAGAACATGAACAGCTTTGCCAATGTGGAGCGCGCGCTCACCGCGGAATTTGCCCGACAGGTCGAGCTGCTCGAGCGGGGCGAGCCGGTCCGCCAGGTCACCCTGCTGTTCGACGCCGGGTCCGGAACGGTGCGGCCCATGCGTTCCAAGGAGGAGAGCCACGATTACCGCTACTTCCCGGATCCGGACCTGCCGCCACTGGTGCTGGGCGCGGAATGGATCGAGCGGCAGCGCGAGGCGTTGCCCGAGCTGCCCGAGGCGCGCCGAGCCCGGCTGGAAGCCGAGCATGGCATCTCGGCGTACCACGCGAGCGTGGTGAGCGGCGAACCGGCGTTGGCGGACTACTACGAGGCGCTCGTCGCCGCCGGCATCGAAGGCCGGCAGGCCGCCAACTGGGTCACTGGCGATGTCATGACGGCGTGGAACGAAACCGGCGGCTTTCCGGTGAGCGCCGACCGGCTCGCTGCGCTGATTGCACTGGAGCGCGGCGGCGCCGTGAGTCTGCAGGCGGCCAGGCGCATCTTTGCCGAACTCCGGGTGCACGACGGTGATCCTGGCGCGCTCGCCGCGCAGCTCGGACTTGTGCAGGTGAAGGACACCGACGCACTGGGCGGCTGGGTGGACGAAGTGCTCTCCGCTTTCCCGGGAGAAGCCGAGCGCTACCGGAACGGCGAAACCAAGCTGATGGGGTTCTTCGTGGGGCAGGTCATGAAGCGAAGCCAGGGCAAGGCCGATCCCAAGGGTGTGCAGCCATTGCTGCAGGAGCGTCTCAAGTGACCACAGCCGTACCCGTAACCTCCCTCACGCAGGTGCGCCGCCGTTTCCCGGCATTCGAGCGGCAGGTCAAGGGCAACCCGGTTGCCTATTTCGATGCCCCGGGCGGCACCCAGGTGCCCGATAGTGTTGCGGATGCGGTGCGCGACTACCTCCTGCACCACAATGCCAACACGCATTGGGCCTTCGACACCAGCGCCGAGACGGACGCCATGATCGTCCGCGCCCGGCAGGCTGCCGCTGACCTCCTGGGCGCATCGGCCGACGAAATCGCCTTCGGCGCCAACATGACCACGCTGGCATTTCACGTGGCGCGGGGCCTCGGCCGTCAATGGGGACCGGGCGACGAAGTCATCATCACCGAGCTCGATCACCACGCGAACGTTGCGCCCTGGCAGGCCCTGGCGCGCGAGCGGGGCATTACGCTGCGGACGGTGCCGCTCAGCGCCGACCTGCGCTCGCTGGATTTCGCCGCATTCCAGCGCATGCTCGGTCCGCGCACCCGGCTCGTTGCCGTCGGTGCCGCGTCAAATGCGATCGGTACCATCACGGACGCGGCGGTCATCTCGAAGATGGCGCACGCTGCGGGCGCGCTGGTTTTCACCGACGCGGTCCATTTCGCGCCGCACGACCTGGTCGACGTCCGCGCGATGGGGTCGGACCTGCTGGCGTGCTCGGCGTACAAGTTCTGCGGACCGCATGTGGGGCTGCTCTACGTGCGCCGGGAGCTGGGCCAGCAGGTTGACGTGCCGAAGCTGGAGCCGGCGCCCAACTCGGCACCAGAACGATTCGAGACCGGCACGCTCAACCATGAAGGGATCGCGGGCGTGGAGGCAGCGGTGAACTTCCTGGCCGAGCTCGGTGGTGGGGACGGAACCCGCCGCCAGCGGCTCGAGGCGTCCTACGCCTGGCTGCATCGTCAAGGCGAGACGCTGTTCCGGCAGATGTGGGAAGGTCTCTCAGCGATTCCGGGAGTGCAGCTCTACGGTCATGCGCCCGGCGGCCCCCGCCGCACGCCGACCGTGGCCTTCACCGTCGGGGGCATGCCGTCGAGCAAGGTCGCGTCGGCGCTCGCCTCCGACGGCGTCTTTGTGTCGGATGGCGACTTCTACGCGAGCACGGTGGTGGAGCGGCTGGGACTGGCCGAGCAGGGGCTGGTACGCGCGGGATGTGCGTGTTACACCACCGAGGAAGAGGTGGGGAGGCTGGTGGAGGGGGTGAGGGCGCTGAGAGCCAAAAGCTGAGAGCTGAGAGTTAAGGACTGAGAGCTGCAAGCGGTACCGTCGCGCTCGAAGCTCGAAGCTCACAGCTCGCTCTCAGCTCTCACCCTTCAGCTTCTCCATCTCCGGCCAATATCTCAGCTCCCCCGCAGGCAGGCCGTAGTGTTCAGTGGCCGCTTCAATCAAGCGGTCGGGCGCCCGCCGGCCGAATTCCCGCAGGGTGTTGCGCCGGATTTCCTTCGCGACCTTGAGCGGCCGCTCACCCGACGGGTCGAGCTTGCGCGGTGTCGCGTCGTCATTTCCCAGCAATTCCATCATGTAGTCGAGCGACCGCGACAGGTGCTGTTGCACGTCACTCTCCGCCAGCTCCCAGCGGCTCCGGTCTCGCGCCGCCTGCATGCCGCGCTGCCACCCGGGGGTGTTGGTCAGGTGGACCATCCCGCGAAACAGCCGGCGATTGGTGCGCACGCTGAAAATCGTGGGCGAGATGATCCGGTCGAGATGCGCGTCGGCCTTGTCGTGGTCCATCCGGATCAGGTCGCGCGCCGCCTCCGCGAAGTGCTCACCGACGTGAATCTCCACCCGGCTCTCCCAGTAGGAATGACCCACCGACGACGTACTGCTGGTGAGCACCAGCTGCCGGGGTACGAAGTAGTTGTGCGCCACGGTGTCGGCTGCGAGATGGCAGAGATAGCCCCAGCCGAAGGCGCCCAGGGCGTCGCTATCGGCCAGGTCATGGATTTCCTGACCCACGTGCCAGTAATGGCAGTGCCGGCCCACGGGCGCGTATTTCTTGGCGATGGAGGAGTCGGCGGCGATGTTCCCGTAGAGGAAATCGTAGGGAAACGCGCGCAGCAGGTCGGCAACCGACGCTGGCAGGAGCCGCAGGTTGGCGAGCACCGACTCGCCGAGGTAGATGTGCGTGCCGGGGGTCCAGGCGTGCGCCGCCGCGGGAGCGGCGGCCAGGATCAGGCCGACAACGGCAAAGGCGCCCAGCAGCCGCCAGCCAGTCATCGGCGGAGCAGGAACCGGGTCATCCGTCCTGCAATGCCGCGACCGCGGCGGATCCGCCGGAGGCCGGTGGCCACGTCGAGTGCGGTCTCCTCCACCTCGTCATGCACCACGTCGTATAGCGCCTCGAGATCCACCAGCCGCGCCTCGACGCGGTCGATGCCGCGGTTCACCTTCTTGCGGAGCCGGCGGCCGGTGCGCAGGAAGGCGCCGGCTTCGTCGCGCACCATGTTGGCGATCCGCTCGCCATCGCCCACCAGCTTGCGGATGCTTTCCATCGTCTCCTGCGCATCGTGACCCAGGTTATTGAACAGCGTCCGGCGCTCCTCGATCTCGCTCGTGAGCCGCAGTGCCAGCCGGATCGCGCCAATCGTGAGCACCAGGACGGACAAGGCAATCACCAGCAGCGACAAGGCCGTCACCGTACCGGCCCAGTTCGGGACGGTGAGGACCGTCTGCTGTTGCAGCATCAGCATCACACCACCTCCTGTCAAACGTCGGGCCTGCCACGGAAACATAACCCGCGCTGGTCCACCCAGCGACGCGCGGCTTGACCCCGGGGCCGCTGGGTCGCGAGCTTTGGCCATGCCTCCTCATTTTCTCGTCCGTGGCGGGCGCCAGCTCCGTGGCGCCATTCGCCCCGCCGGCAACAAGAACGCCGCGCTCCCCATTCTCGCCGCCACCGTGCTTGCCGACGGGCCCGTCGAGCTCGACAACGTTCCCCATATCCGAGACGTCGACACCATGCTAGCGCTGCTGGCCGACCTCGGTGCCGACGTGGCATGGACCGGCCCGAATCACGTGCGCGTTGACGCACGCAACGTGCGGCCCAAGCCCCTCGACCCCGCGCTCTGTGCCCGCATCCGCGCGTCGATCCTGCTCGCAGGACCGCTGGTCGCGCGCTTCGGCCAGTGCGTCCTGCCGCCGCCGGGCGGCGACGTCATCGGCCGGCGCAGGGTGGATACCCACTTCCTGGCACTCGAGGCGCTCGGCGCCACCGTGGAGCTGGGCGATCGCTACGAACTCGAGGCACCCAAGGGGCTGGTCGGGCGCGACATCTTTCTCGACGAGCCGAGCGTGACGGGCTCCGAGAACGCGCTGATGGCAGCCACCATGGCGCGCGGCCGCACCGTGCTGCGAAACGCCGCCGCCGAGCCACACGTCCAGGACCTGGCGCGCTGCCTCGTGGCCATGGGCGCGCAGATCGAGGGCATCGGCTCCAACGTGTACGTGGTCGAGGGAGGCCGGCCTCTCGGCGCGGCGTCGTACTCCATCGGTCCCGACCATATCGAGATCGGCAGCTTCATCGGGCTCGCCGCGGTCACCAACGGCGATATCACGATCGAACCGGTCAGGGGCGAGGATCTCCGGAGTACCCTGCTGGCCTTCGACCGACTCGGCATCAGGCCGGTGCTGGATGGCAGCCGTCTGCACATCGCGCCGGGCCAGGAGCGCCGGGTGCGTCCCGACCTGGGCGGGCACGTCCCCAAGCTGGAGGACGGACCATGGCCCGCCTTCCCGGCAGATGTGATGTCTACCACGATCGTCGCCGCCACCCAGTGCACCGGCATGCTGCTCGTCTTCGAGAAGATGTTCGAGAGCCGGCTGTTCTTTGTGGACAAGCTGATCGGGATGGGCGCGCGGATCGTCCTGTGCGATCCGCACCGGGCGGTCATCGCGGGACCGTCGCCGCTCAAGGGTGGCGTGGTTGAGTCGCCTGATATCCGTGCCGGCATGGCAATGCTCACCGCGGCCCTGGCGGCAGAGGGTACCAGCGTCATCCACAACATCGGGCAGATCGAGCGGGGCTACGAGAAGATCGACGAACGGCTCCGCGCGCTGGGTGCCGACATCGAGCGACGCGATGCCTGACGCAGTCGCCGTGCTGAGCGAGCAGGCGCGCCCGGGTGAGGTGCCCCGGTTCGAGCTGGACGAGTGGGCTGAACGCTTTGGCGTCACCGCCGGCATCACGGCGCGCGGTGACGGGCCGGGCAGGGGCTTCGACCTGGGGCTCTGGACCGACGCACCCGCCGGCGAGGTAATGGGTCGCTGGCGCGCCTTCCGTTCCGCCATCCCCGGCTTCACCGGCGTCGTCCTCGGCACCCAGGTGCACCGGACTGAAGTCGTCTGGCATGATCGCCTGACGGGCTGGGTTCAGCTGGAAGGGGTGGACGGTCACGCGACCGCGACACCGGGCCTGCTACTCACCGTCACTGTGGCCGACTGTATCCCGGTATACCTCGTGGCGCCGGAGAAGCGGGCCATCGCGCTGCTGCATGCGGGATGGCGAGGAACGGCCGGCGGGATCCTGAAGCAGGGCGTGGAGGTGCTGAGGGCGCAGGCGAACGTGCAGCCAAGTGATCTCGTAATGCACTGCGGTGTGGGGATTTGTGGCTCCTGCTATGAAGTGGGACCTGAGGTACTGGAGGCGCTCGGGCTGCGGGGCGACGACCGAGGCCCGTGGCACGTGGACCTGCGGGAGCGGCTGGCCGAACAGGCGGAGGAGGCAGGGATCGCGGAGGTGACTGTGTCGTCCTGGTGCAGTGGGCACCATCGGCCGCTCTTCTACAGTCACCGAGCCTCCCACGGGACCGACGGCCGCATGGTGGCGTATCTTGGCATGCCGGCGAGTGTTGACGAGGCTGGCCCGGGGCGGTAGCTTTTCATGCTGTGTGGTCGGCCCGCCCGGGCCGGCGCTGCGGATGTGGGGGGTGTTTCCCCCACATTTTTTTTCGGATCGCCCATCGTCCCCTTCTATCCAGGTGCGAATCGAGCGAGTCGCCAGCCGGCCGGGCTCTGGAGCCTTGCTGGGTCGTGGGTCATGCGTCATGGGTCGTGCGCTGGTATCCCAAGTCCCGCGACCCGCGACCCAGGACCCGCGACACGTGACCTGCAGTTGAGGAGCAAACCAGGGATGTCAGGATCCACCGAAATGCTTGCGGCCTTCCGCGAGCTTACCAGCACCAAGCAACTCGAGCGGTCCGACCTGCTGGACCTGTTGCGGGACGGCATTCACGCGGCCCTGGTCCGGAAGTACGGGCCCAATGTCCGCTTCGAGCTCAGCGTGGACGAACTGAACGGCGCCATTGAGATCGCCCGGCTTCGCCAGGTGGTCGACCTGGTGGAAGACGAAAGCTCCCAGGTCTCGCTCGAAGCCGCCCGCTTCATCGATCCCGACTTCCAGGTCGGCGACATGCTGGAAGAAGAAGTGCCCTTCCAGGAGTTCGGACGGCTGGCGGTGCAGGCGGCCAAGCAGCGCATCATCCAGCGGGTCCGCGAGGGCGAACGGACCCGCATCCGCGAGGAGTTCGCCGACCGGGTGGGTGAGTTGCTGGCGGGAGAAATCCAGCAGATCGAGCGCGGCAAGCTGGTGGTGATGCTCAACAAGTTCCGCGAGGCGGAGGCCATCATGCCCTACCGCGAGCAGAACCACCGGGAGCACTTTCACCAGGGCGATACCCTGCGAGCGGTGCTCAAGCGGCTGGAGGAGACGCCCAAGGGACCGCGGCTGATCCTGAGCCGGGCCGACCCGATGTTCGTGAAGGCGCTGTTCAAGCTCGAGGTCCCCGAGATCCAGCAGCAGATCGTCGAGATCCGCGCCATCGCGCGCGAAGTGGGAAGCCGCACCAAGGTTGCGGTGATTTCCCGCGATGATGCGATCGATCCCGTGGGCGCCTGCGTCGGGCTCAAGGGCTCGCGGGTCCAGGCGGTGGTCAACGAGCTGGGCGGCGAGCGCATCGACATCGTGCCGTGGTCGCCCGACCCGGAGCGCTTCGCCCGGCTCGCGCTCGCGCCCGCGCGCGTCGCCAAGGTGTTCGCCGACTCCGCAGGCAAGACCATCCAGGCGGTGGTGGACGAAGACCAGCTCTCGCTCGCCATCGGCCGCAACGGCCAGAACGTGCGGCTCGCCTCCGAGCTCACCGGCTGGAAGATCGATCTCTATTCCAGCCGGGAGTGGATGGAGCGCGGCGGCGAAGGCCCGCTGTTCGCACCGCTGCCGCCGGAAGACGCCGCGGCCTCGCAGGTGCCGCTGGCTGAGCTCGAGGGGCTCTCGCCCGAGATCGTCGCCATCCTGGCCGGCGCCGGCTACGAGACGCTGGACGATGTCTTTGATCTCGACCGCGAGGAGCTCTCCGCCGTGCCGGGCCTGTCCGGTGAACAGGTGGATGCGCTCATGGCCTTCCTCGCCGAGCTGGCGGACGAGGATAGCGAGGAGAACGGCGCCCCGGCGTGAGCTCGGTGCTGGGCCTCCTGGGATTGGGACGCAACGCCGGGACGCTGGTGATCGGCGCCGATGCCGTGCACCGGGCGCTGCAGCAGGACCGGATTTACTGCGTGGTGCTCGCGGCTGACGCGAGCGGGCGCGCACGGGATAAAGTGGTGCGACTGGCCAGGGGGAGACAGGTCCCGCTCCTGGCCGGTCCGGATGCCGACGCGATCGGTATCCAGCTGGGAAAACCGCCGGTCATGGCGGTCGGTGTCCGGGATCGCGCATTAGCCGATGGCCTGGTGGCCTTGGCTCCGGACAGCCCTGAGGAGGCATGAGTGGTCAAGACTCGAGTACATGATCTGGCCGCGGAATTCGACATTCCGCCCGAACAACTGATGCAGCTGCTGCGGGACATGGACATCTTCGTCCGCAGTCACCTGTCGGCGCTGGAAGGCGACCAGGTCTCGGCGGTCCGCGTTCGCTGGGAGCGCGAAAAGCGCCGGAGCGCTACCGAGGCGCAGCCCAAGCGCGGCCGGCGCAAGGCCAAGGCCGCTGAGCCTGTCGCCGCAGAGCCGGCCAAGCCGGTGCGGCGCCGGCGTACCGCGGCCGAAGTGGCGGAAGCCGAGGCGCAGGCGCAGGCCGAACGGGCGGAAGCCGAGCGCGACGGCCTCGAACTCGAGATCGACCTGCCTCGTATCGAGCCGGAAGAACCGAAGGTGTCGCGCACGCTGGAAGAGCGCGCGCGCGAGCTGTTCAAGGACCTGCCGCCAGTCGAGTCCGAACCAGACTCGGAGCCGCAGGAGCAGGCCATGGCGCCTGAACCAGCGGCGCCCGCGCCAGAGCGGCCCGCCGCCAGCGCCTCGCCAGCCACGCTCGCCGACGACGCACCAGCACCGCCCAAGCCGGCCCGCGCGCCGTTCATTCCGCCTCGCGTTCCTCGGCCAGCTGCCGGGTCGCGTCCGGCCGGACCGCGTCCGGTGTTCTCCACCAGTACGCCTGGCTCTGGCACCCGCGAGCGCCCGGCGCCCGCGCGCCCGGGTGATGAGCGACCGGCGCCCGCTGCCGGCGGTGGTGCCGGCGGACGCCGGAAGGGCAAGAAGGGCCGTCGCGGCTATGTGGATCAGGATGCGGTGCAGGAGAACATCGCCAAGACGCTGCAGGGACTGAAGGGCGGCTCCGGACGGAAGGGCAGCCGTCGCTCCGACGAGCCAAGTTATCGCGACATTGTGGCAGGGCGCGCCAAGGAAGAGCGGGAAAAGGAAAAGACCCGCATTCGCGTCAACGAGTTCATCTCGGTGAGCGAGCTCGCGGCCGCCATGAAGATCCCGGCCACCCAGATCGTCCAGTTTGCGTTCAAGGAGCTGGGCCTGATGGTCACGGTGAACCAGCGGCTGGATTTCGACCAGATCGAACTGATTGCCTCCGAGTTCGGCTTCGAGGCTGTCCGCGAAGAGGAATACCAGGCCGAGGTGGAGGAAGCGGCGGAGCCGGACAAGCCCGAAGACCTGGTCTCGCGTCCTCCTGTGGTCACCATCATGGGCCACGTGGACCACGGCAAGACTTCGCTGCTCGATTTCATCCGCAAGGAGAATATCGTCGCGGGCGAGGCAGGCGGCATTACGCAGCACATCGGCGCCTATCACGTCGTCCTGCCACGCGGCAAGGAAATGACTTTCCTGGACACGCCGGGCCACCAGGCGTTTACCGCCATGCGCGCCCGCGGCGCCCAGGTCACCGACATCGTGGTGCTTGTGGTCGCTGCCGATGACCAGGTCATGCCGCAGACGGTCGAGGCGATCAGCCACGCCCGCAATGCCGGCGTGCCGATGGTCGTCGCCATCAACAAGATCGACCTCCCGTCGGCCAACGTGCCCAAGGTGAAGCAGGATCTCCTGCAGCACAGCGTGGTGCTCGAGGAGTTCGGCGGTCAGGTGCTCTCGGCGGAAATTTCCGCCAAGAAGGGCACTGGCATTGACCACCTGCTCGAGCAGGTGCTGCTGCAGGCTGAAATCCTGGACCTCAAGGCCAACCCGCAGGCGCGGCCGCAGGGTACCGTGCTCGAGGCCACGCTCGATCCGGGCAAGGGTCCCCTCGCTACGGTGCTGGTCCAGCGGGGCACGCTCAAGGTGGGCGACGACTTCATCTGCGGCATGTTCAGCGGCCGGGTGCGAGCGCTCTTCGACGAGCGGGGCAACGCGGTAACCGAAGCGGGCCCCACCATTCCGGTGCAGGTGCTCGGTTTCGATGGTGTGCCGTCGGCGGGCGACACGTTCCTCACCGTCACCGATGCCTCCGAGGCGCGCGATATTGCCCAGAAGCGGCAACGGCTCGAGCGCGAAGCCCAGAGCCGTCGCAGCCAGCGCGGCACCAGCCTCGAAGACTTCAGCCGGGCGCTCAAGGAAGGCGAAGTCTCCACCTTGCCGATCATCATCAAGGCCGACCAGGGTGGCCCCGCGGAAGCTCTCGCCGACGCGCTGGCGCAGCTCAGCACCAGCGAAGTGCGGGTGGATGTGGTGCTGCGCGGGGTCGGCGCCATCAGCGAGAGCGACGTGCTCCTCGCCCGGGCCTCGAACGCCATCATTCTCGGCTTCCATGTACGGCCCGATTCCAATGCGCGCGCGGCAGCGGAGCGCGAGGGCGTGGATGTCCGCACGTACCGCGTCATCTACGAGGCAGTGGACGACGTGCGAAAGGCGCTGGAAGGCCTGCTCAAGCCGGAGGAGAAGGAGACCGTGCTGGGCGAGGCCGAGGTGCTCCAGTTGTTCAAGGTGAGCAAGGTCGGCACCATCGCCGGCTGCCGGGTGGCGCAGGGCGTCATTACCCGCGGGGCGCAGGTGCGCGTCATCCGCGATGGCGTGCCGGTCTACTCCGGCGAGATGTCCAGCCTCAAGCGCTTCAAGGATGAC
Source organism: Gemmatimonadales bacterium (assembly GCA_035700175.1). Taxonomy (GTDB): domain Bacteria; phylum Gemmatimonadota; class Gemmatimonadetes; order Gemmatimonadales; family GWC2-71-9; genus CAMLHP01. The sequence goes on from DASSOW010000531.1 coordinate 11,909, forward strand.
GTCCGGGAGGTGCGCGAAGGCCAGGAATGCGGCATCGGGGTCGAAAATTTCAACGACCTCAAGGTGGGCGACCGCATCGAGGCGTACCGCATGGAAGAAGTGAAGCGGACGCTGGAGTCGGTGGGGACGTCCGGCGCGGCCTGACATGCTGGTGGGCATCGCCGAGTGGCGGCTGCACCTGCCGGGCTGTCACTCGCTCAAGGAAAAGCGCAGCATCATCCGGCCGATCCTGGCACAGCTGCGACAGCGCTGCAACGTGTCGGTTGCGGAGACGGGTCGGCAGGACCAGTGGCAGGAAGCGGAAATTGCCTGCGCCGCGGTGGGATCGGACCGGCGGATCGTTGAGGAAACCTTGCGGGCTGCCGATCGCGTCGTGGACAGCGCGGACGGGGTGCGCATCATGGATTCAGTGACGGTGTATCGGTGAAGGGTTCATCACGACGCCCCGAACAGGTGGGCGAAACTATCCGCCAGGTGGTGGCCGACGCGCTGGCGCGCGGCGAGCTGCGAGACCCGCGGATCGGCCTGGTGACGGTGACGCGCGTTGATGTCACCGGCGATCTGTCGCATGCGTACGTGTTCGTGAGCCCGCAGGGCGACGAAGACGAGCGGATCCGCGCCATGGAAGGGCTGGAGAGCGCCTCCGGATACCTGCGGTCGCTGGTGGCCAAGGTGCTCACCACGCGCTCCGTGCCGGAGCTGCACCTCGAGCTGGATCGCGGCCTCGAGCACGCACAGCGGATCGAGCAGCTCCTGGCCGAGATCAGGCGCGAGGAGCAGCGCTGACGGGGGCCCTGCTCATTGACAAGCCGGTGGGTCCGACGTCGCACGATGTCGTGGCGCGGGTCCGCAAGACATTCGGCGTGCGCCGGGTGGGTCACACCGGCACCCTGGATCCGTTCGCCAGCGGCCTGCTCGTCGTACTGGTGGGGCGGGTCACCCGGCTGGCACGCTTTGTCGAGGACCGGGACAAGACTTACGTGGCCACTGCGGCGCTGGGCGTCACCACCGACACCGACGACCGCACGGGGCAGGTAACTGGCGGGTCGCCCCGTCCGGTCAGCGACGAGGCGCTGACGGCTGCACTGGAGTCGCTCATCGGCACGCAGCTGCAGCGGCCGCCGGCCTTCTCGGCGCGGCATGTGGACGGCCGACGCAGCTACCAGCTGGCGCGCCAGGGCGTCATGGTCGAGCACCCGCCCACAGAGGTCGTGGTGCACGAGCTGCAGCTGGTGAGCCGGTCGGAAAACCTGGTGAGCTTCCGTGCGCGGGTCAGTCGAGGTACCTACATTCGCGCGCTTGCCCGCGACCTGGGCCAGCGGCTTGGAACCGGCGCCCATCTCACCGAGCTGCGGCGCGAACAGATCGGCGACCTGGACGTGGCCGATGCCACGCCGCTGGCGGAGCTGGGCAGGGACACGGCGCTGCGGCCTGCGGCCGGCGTGCTCGCGCACCTGCCGGCCGTCGAGCTCGGGGAAACCGAGGCGCAGGCGGTACGCCATGGGCGCGCGGTGCCGTGGGCTGGTAATGCAGCCGCAGTTGTCACGCTCCACGCTGGCGGCAGGCTGCTGGGCATCGCACAGGCAACTGGCGAGCTGCTGCGGCCGGTGGTGGTGCTCGAGGATTCAGCGTGAGCGTCGTGACGGTCGGGTCGTTCGACGGGGTGCACCCGGGTCATCGTGCCGTACTGGATGAGATCAGCCGCCGGGCAGAGATGGCCCACACGACGAGCACCGTCGTTACCTTCGAGCCGCATCCCCTGCAGGTGGTGAACCCGCGCGCCGCGCCGCCGCTGCTCACGCCGGGCGCGGAACGGATCGAGGTGCTTGCGACGACGCCGGTGGACCGGGTGGTCATTCTCCGGTTCGACCAGGCGCTCGCGGCGCTGACTCCCCAGGATTTTGTGCGGCAGGTGCTGCGCGCGCGGCTGGGCATGACGGCACTGGTGATCGGGCATGATCACGGATTTGGCCGGGGCCGCAGCGGCGATGAGGCCACCTTGCGGGCGCTGGGTGCCGAGCACGGGTTTCCGGTGGACGTCGTGGAGGCGGTGGACGTGGGAAGTGGGCACGTCTCCAGTTCCCGGATCCGGCGTGCGGTGGCGGGGGGAGACCTCGACGGTGCCGCCGCGCTGCTGGGACGACGGTACAGCGTGAGCGGCGTGGTGGGTCGGGGAGCGGGCAGGGGACGCACCCTGGGCGTGCCCACCATCAATATCGGCGAGGTGCCGACGCAGAAGCTGCTGCCGCCGGATGGTGTGTACGCCGTCGAGGTGGAAACCCGGCAGGGGTGCTTCGGCGGCATGATGAATCAGGGCGGGCGGCCCACCTTCGACGACGCGGGCCGCGTGCTCGAGGCGCACCTGTTCGACTTTGCCGGGAATCTGTACGGCGAGCGGGTGCGGCTGACGTGGATCTCTCGCCTGCGGGACATCCGCCGCTTCCAGTCGGCGGACGATCTCGTGGCACAACTGGCGCAGGATGGCGCCGACGCCCGGGCAGCACTCGCCCGGGTGCAACGGAAACCTTAGCGGGCCCCGGGCCCGCGCTTCTGGGCGGCCATGTTCGACTCCATTCGCAATCGGCTGATCATCATCGGCCTGCTGGTCGTGGCGAGCGGTTACTTCCTCTTTCCACGCTCCATCACCACTCGTGTGCGCACCGCTAGCGGTGCCATGAAAGACACGGTGGAGACTCGCATTCCCATCAAGCGCGGCCTCGACCTCCAGGGCGGCATGCACCTGGAACTCGAGCTCGACCAGAGCAAGCAGGTCAGCTCCGACGTGAAGCGCGACATCGAGCTGGCACTGCAGGTGCTCCGGAAGCGCATCGATGAGTTCGGCGTCGAGGAGCCGCTGATCCAGAAGCAGGGCGACAGCCGGATCGTGGTCGAGCTGGCGGGCATCACCGATCCGGATCGCGCCAAGGAAATCGTTCAGCAGAGCGCCTTCCTCGAATTCCGCCTCACCGACGAGACCAACGCGCTCGACAAGTCGCTTCCCGCGATGGACCGGGTGCTGCGCAACCTCGGTATCAGCGGCGCGGCGGCACCGGGCGAGAAGGCCAAGCCTTCCGCGGTGCAGGAGCTGCTCGGCGGTGACACCACCGCCCATGCCGACTCGGCCAAGGCCGACTCGGCCGCAACGGATTCAGCGGCGGCCGGCAGTGGCATCCTTCAAGACCTGATCCAGCCCACCGGCCAGCTGCCCGGGCAGTATGTGGTGAAGGAGACCGCCTACCCCCGGGTGGACAGCCTGCTGCGGATTCCCGAGGTGAAGCGTACGCTCCCGCGCAGTGTCGAACTGTACTGGGGGTCGCAGCCCGTCAGCCTCGGCGTGGAGCCCTACCGGTACCTGTACGCACTGGAAAACAAGTCGATGGTGACCGGCGACCGGCTGGTTGACGCACAGGCACAGCTGGACCCGATCTCGAACGGCCCCATCGTGACGTTCCTGCTGGACCGCACGGGCGGGAAGAAGTTTGCCGAAGGGACCGGCCGCCACATCGGTGATTACATGGCCATCGTGCTCGACGGCGAGGTGCAGGGGCAGCCTCCCCAGATCCAGAGTGAAATCGGGCGTAACGGGCAGATCACCCTCCAGGGCCGGAGCATGGCCGATGCACAGGACCTGGCGCTCACGCTCCGGGCCGGCTCGCTGCCGATTCCGCTCAAGATCGTGGCCGAGGGCCAGGTGGGCGCCAGTCTCGGCGCCGACTCCATCAGCGGCGGTGTCACGGCGGGCATCGTGGGCACGCTGCTCGTGGTCCTCATCATGCTGGGCTACTACCGGCTGAGCGGCGCGCTGGCGGTGCTGGCGCTGATGCTCTACCTGCTCTTCAGCCTGGCAGGCCTCGCGGCCCTGGGCGCCACCCTGACGCTGCCGGGCCTCGCGGGCCTGGTGCTCTCGGTCGGCATCGCGGTGGACGCCAACGTGCT
>DASSOW010000532.1:0-3801 GCA_035700175.1 Gemmatimonadales bacterium
TCTTTCAGCCATGGCCGCCGAATACTCCGAGCGCGCGGAACATCTCAAGGCGCGGGTGCAGGAGGAGCTCTGGGATTCCACCCGCCAGTTCTTCTTTCATCAGTTTGCGCATGACGAGAAAGGCGGCATCAAGGCGGGCACGCTCACCTACGAAACGGGACCCTACGCCGGCGACCCGCACGGGCGTGAGCTGATCGGCTACGTGCCGTGGCAGTTCAACCTGCCTGATTCAGGGTATGAAGCAGCCTGGCGCGTGCTGATGGACACGGCGGGCTTCGCTGCGCCGTTTGGTCCCACCACCGTGGAGCAGCACGATCCACAATTCATGGTCTCGGATGTCTGCTGCGTCTGGAGCGGCAACCAGTGGCCCTACGCCACCAGCCAGACGCTCACCGCGATGGCCAACCTGCTCAACGACTACCATCAGTCAGTGGTCGACAAGGCAGATTACTTCCGGCTGCTCGAGCGCTACACCCTGGACCAGCGGAAGGACGGCCGGCCCTACATCGCGGAGGCATCGAATCCGTTCACTGGCTCGTGGAAGGGGCATGACACTTACTACCATAGTGAGCACTACTTCCACTCGACCTACGTGGACCTGGTCATCACGGGGCTGGTGGGCCTCCGGCCCCGTGACGACGATTCGCTCGAGGTGAACCCGCTCATCCCGGATGACTGGGACTGGTTCGGCCTCGACAACGTGCGGTACCGGGGACGCGACGTCGCCATCTTGTGGGACCGGGATGGCAGCCATTATCGGCACGGCGCGGGACTTTCACTCTACGTGGATGGCAGGCGGGTGGCGCACGCCGACTCCCTCGGCCGACTCGTGGCAGCCATGGGACCTGCGCCCACACTTCCGGCTCTCGACCGGCCAGTCAATTTCGCGGTGAACAACGGCCGAGGCGCCTTTCCTTCTATTACGGCGTCCTACAGTGCTCCCACCACGCCGCCTCACTACCTGATCGACGGCAACATCTGGTATCACCAGTCGCCGCCCAACCGCTGGACCGACGCTGGATCAGGCCATGCGTCCGATACCGTTACGATCGACTTTGGCGTGACTCGTCCAGTCGAGCAGGTGAAGCTCTACTTCCTCGACGACAGCTCCGGCATCGTGCCGCCGGCTTCGTACGCGCTCCGGTGGTGGCATGAGGGCAGCTGGGAGACGATCCCGTCAGCGCAGCGACAGCCATCGGAACCGGCAGGGCGGCGCGCCAACACCGTTACCTTCCCTCGGCTCAGCACAGCGAAGCTCCAGCTCATCGTGGCACACCGGCCCGGCATGTACACCGGCCTGAGCGAGATCGAGGCATGGGCCCACGCGCAGCCGCCGTTCGCTGCACCAAGGCAGGCGCCGAGCAACGTGGCCATCAATCCCTCCGGGGCAGGATTCCCGAAGTTATCGGCATCATTCACGGCACCCGGCTCTCACGTCGAGAGCGCCAACGACGGGATCATCGCCTACACCCGCTACAGCGACAACCGCTGGTCGGCGCGGGGCACGCCCAACCGGAGCGACTGGCTGCAGGTGGACTTCGGCTCGACGCACCGAGTGTCGCGGGCAGAGATCCATTTTGCCGGCGAAGGCGGCGGGCTGGCTGCGCCAAGGCGCTTCCTGCTGCAATATTGGAAGGGGACCAGCTGGCAGGATGTCAGCGAAACGCGCCGCTTGCCCGTGACGCCGGAGCCAGCCGCCGCCAACATCACCTGGTTTGCGCCGGTGGAGACGAGCCGCATGCGGGTCGTCATGGAACACGCGGCGCCATCGGCATCGGCCATTACCGAACTTCGCATCTGGAAGGATGAACCATGAGCTACGCCATGCGCGGCCTGGGGCTTGTGGCGCTCACCGCGCTTGCCGCCTGCGGAACCCGCAGCGACAAGGCGCCCACCACGAGAGAGGCCGCCGTGACCGGTGCACCATTCGGCATCACGCCTGAGGGCGATTCCGTGGAGCTGTTCACGCTCACCAACGCGAATGGTGTCGAGCTTCGTGCCATGACCTACGGTGGCATCATCACCTCACTCAAGGTACCGGATCGCAGCGGGACCCTGGGCGACGTGGTGCTGGGTTATGACAGTCTCGCGGGATACCTGAGGTCGTCGCCCTATTTCGGCGCCATCGTGGGCCGCTACGCCAACCGGATTGCCCGGGGAACCTTCACGCTCGATGGCAGGACCTACCACCTGGCCATCAACAACCCGCCCAACGCGCTGCATGGCGGGTTGCGGGGCTTCGACAAGGTGGTCTGGCAGGCCGAACCGTTCTCGGACGCGCGGGGCTCGGGTGTCATATTCCGTCATACCAGCCCGGACGGCGACGAGGGCTATCCCGGCACGGTCACGGTGCAGGTGAGCTACACTCTCACCGACAGCAATGACGTGGTGATCGACTACCAGGCCACTACCGACCAGCCGACGCCCATCAACCTGTCACAGCATTCCTATTTCAACCTGGCCGGGTCGGGGAGCGTACTTGATCATGAGCTCATGATCGCCGCCGACTCCTTCACGCCCATCGACTCCACGTTCATCCCCACCGGTGTGATCGCCCCGGTGGCGGGAACGCCTTTTGATTTCCGCACGCCCCACGCGATCGGCGAGCGGATCAATGCGGATAACGAGCAGCTTCACTTTGCCGGCGGCTACGACCACAACTTCGTGTTGAATCATGCCGCAGGCGAGCTGGCCCTGGCGGCCAGGCTCAGTGACCCGGCCAGCGGCCGAGTGCTCGAGATCCAGACCGACCAGCCCGGCATGCAGTTCTATTCCGGCAACTTCCTCGACGGGACGATCACCGGAAAGGGCGGCACGGTGTACCCGCACCGGAGCGGGTTGGCCCTCGAGACCCAGCACTTCCCTGATTCACCCAATCATCCCCGATTCCCGTCCACCATTCTCGAGCCGGGGCAGCAGTTCCACTCCCGCACGGTGTGGCACTTCGGGACCGGGGCCCGGCAGACCCCCTGACCCACTTTCATCGCGGAGACCGCGGAATGCGCATGCGCACGCTGCTGTTCGGCACCCTTACCCTGTTCCTCGCTGTCAGTCCCGCCGCGGCCCAGCGGCCGGGCGGGCCGGGAGGCCGATCCGAGTCGGGCGGCGACAGCGGCAGCGCCGCCCGCAAGGACACGATCGGCGTGCCCGCGGTCGAGCGGGTCTCGACCACCCAGCACACCATGACCGTTAACGGCAAGTCGATCGCCTACACCGCCAACACCGGCACGATGGTGCTGCGCGACGCCGCCGGGAACCCCAAGGCGACCGTGTTCTATATCGCCTACACCAAGGACAAGGAGAACGCCGCCAACCGGCCAGTCACCTTCTTCTTCAACGGCGGCCCCGGCTCCGCATCCATCTGGCTCAACATGGGCATCATGAGCCCCAAGTTCCCGCCCATGGGCCCGGGCGGCGCGCAGCCGGCGCCACCGTACGACCTGGTGGACAACCCCAATACGCCGCTCGACGTCACCGACCTGGTGCAGGTGGACGCCATGATGACCGGCTACTCCCGTCCCGGCCCGGACGTGAAGCCATCGGACTACACCGGCGCGGAGAACGACATCCACATGTTCGCGCAGTTCATCCGCAACTATCTCGACAAGTACCATCGCTGGGCGTCGCCCAAGTATCTCTTCGGCGAGAGCTATGGCACCTACCGCTCGGCGGGGCTGGCCTCGGCGCTGCAGGAGGACGAAGGCATCGAGCTCAACGGCATCATGCTGCTGGGCACGGTGCTCGACTTCCAGTACATCTCGCAGTCGCCCACTAACGACATTGGCTACTCGACCTTCCTGC
>DASSOW010000533.1:0-4763 GCA_035700175.1 Gemmatimonadales bacterium
CTGGGCTGATGCAGGGATACGATACGGCGTTCTTGAGGGCAGCAGTCTGATGGCGGATTGGTCCCGACTCGAAAATGAAGCGATCGTCGCCGACTACCTCGACATGCTCGAGCTGGAACTGCGTGGGGATCCGTTCAACAAGACCGAACACCGGCGTCAGTTGGCCCCATTGTTGAATGACCGCACCGACGGATCCATCGAATTCAAGCACGCCAATATCAGCGCGGCGTTGATCGATCTGGGCTACGCGTACATCGATGGATACCAGCCCCGGTACAACTATCAGGACGCGCTGCTTTCGATTGTCGAGGAGCAACTTGCTGTCCGCCCTGCGCTGGCCGAACTCATGCGCGTGCAGGCGGCCGAGCCAGCTGGAGTGCCCTCAGTTGAAGATCTCCTGGCGCGCATGGAGGCGCCGCCACGCCCCGCTGAACGGCCGAGCCGCCGAGTTACCGAGCCGCCGGCCCGTCGCGCCAAGGTCAACTACCTCGCCCTCGAGGCCGCCAATGCATCACTCGGCCGGGCAGGGGAGGAGTTCGTTGTGAATTTCGAGCGGGCCCGGCTCATCCATGCGGGGAAGGGCAAGCTGGCCGATCGGGTGGAGCATGTGTCGCTCACCCAGGGCGACGGCCTGGGCTTCGATGTGCAGTCGTTCGAGAGCAGCGGCGCCGACCGGCTGATCGAAGTCAAGACGACGACCTACGGAAAGCATGTGCCGTTCTTCGTTACGCGGAACGAATTGCAGGTCTCGCGTGACGAAGCTGAGGCGTATCAGCTCTATCGCCTCTTCCACTTCCGGCGCGACCCGCGGTTGTTCAACCTCCCGGGTGCGCTGGACCGGAGTTGTGACTTGGATGCCGCGGTATACTCGGCGAGGGTCGCGTGAAGCTGAGCTATGCTGGTTCGGCTCGTGGAGCCATGGCGATTTGCTGGCCCGAGTCGCGCCTCGGCGCTAAGATATTTCAATTTCGCGCGACTAAAAGTCGCGCCTCGGCGCACTGGAATCGCCGTTGGCGATTTGCACCGACCGGCATCGCGAGATCCCGTTTGGCAGAGTCGCCCGCCAGGGCGACTCCGGAGCGCCGAGCCGCGGCTCTGAGCCGCGGGGAATCATCGAATAGAATTTCGCGCGACTAAACGTCGCGCCTCGGCGCGGGGGAATCGCCGTTGGCGATTCGCACGGGGGAGCGTCCTCGCTGCGGAGAGCATCTCAGCCAGCCGAGTCGCCCGAAGGGCGACTCCGGAGCGCCGAGCCGCGGCTATCAGCCGTGGAGTTCCAGTCCAATCTTCCCACCCGGCTTTCGGGGGCCAGCAATGACTCAATCACCGACGGCAAGCCCGCCCACCGACATCAGCGCCCCGCTCCTGACCCTTCTTGCTCCCGGCCTGGGCCAGCTCTACCAGCGCCGCACCCGTGAGGGCATCCACTTCCTGGTGAATTCGGTCATTCTCACCTGGGTCTTCTTCGCGGCTCCATCGCTCAGGATCTCCGCATGGATCTGCCTTCTCGCCATCGCGGTCTGGTCCATTGTCGATGCGATGCGGGCTGAGCGCCTGGCGCGGAAGTAGGATCGGCTCGGGCTGAAGGAAACCGGATTTCTTTGCCACCTGCCGTCGCTCGCAACGACGCGGTGAGTTTAGCTTGCACGCCTGACGCCTGACGCCTGACGCCTGACGCCTGACGCCTGACGCCTGACGCCTGACGCCTGACGCCTCTTTCCACCCAATCCTACCCCGGTTATACTGCGGTATGAAAACCGCCATTTCTCTCCCCGACGATCTCTTCGCCTCGGCGGAGGCCCTCGCCCAACGGCTTGGCCTGTCCCGCAGCAGGCTGTTTGCGATGGCCGTCGCGGAATTCGTCGCCAAGCACCAGACCCGCAAGGTTACCGAGCGGCTCGACGCGGTGTATTCCGCCGAGCCGGGCACGCTGGAGCCGGAACTGAGACAGGCGCAACGCCACCGACTTCCCCGGGGCACGTGGTGATCGAACGGGGCAGTGTCTGGTGGGCCGATCTGGGCGAGCCGCGGGGCTCGGAGCCGGGCTATCGCCGTCCGCTGCTCGTGGTCCAGGCCAATGCTTTCAACCGGAGCCGGATCCAGACAGTCATCTCGGCTGTTCTCACGACGAACTTGCGGCTCGTCGACGCGCCGGGAAATGTGCTGGTGCCCGCCGCGGCATCAGGGCTCCCGCGAGATTCGGTCGCTAACGTCTCCCAGCTGCTTACAGTCAATCGCGAGGATCTGCAGGAACGATCAGGCCAGCTCGACGCCCTGACCATGCGGCAGGTGAACGCAGGGCTCCGACTGGTGATGGAGCTGTGAGCTGAGAGCTGAAAGCTGAGAGCTGAAAGCTGAGAGCTGAGCGTGCAGCAGGGTGGAGTGCCCTTGGTGAGCTCTCATGGATTCCCGCTTGCGCGGGAATGACGAGCAGGGACCCTCGACCCTCGACCCTCGACCCTCGACCCTCGACCCTCGACCCGTAGCTTGCCCTGAGCGCAGCGAAGGGACCCTCGACCCATGACCCACGACTCACGACGCACTCTGGATCCCCGCCACTGGCCCGACCTCCGCGCCCTGGGCCACCGCATGGTGGACGAGATGATGAACTATCTCGAAACCGTGCGCGACCGCCCGGTCTGGCAGCGGATGCCGGACGACGTGCGACAGAGCTTCACCGGCCCGGCACCCCGTCGGCCTCAGGGCGAAGAAGCCGCGTACGCCGACTTCGTGGAGACCGTGCTGCCCTCTCCCACCGGCAACATCCACCCGCGCTTCTGGGGCTGGGTGATGGGCAATGGCACCCCGCTCGCCGCACTCAGCGACATGCTGGCCGCCACGATGAATCCCAACGTCGGCGGAGCCGACCACTCGGCCAACCTGGTCGAGGCCCAGGTGATCGAGTGGTGCAAGGAGATGACTGGCTATGACGCCAGCGCGTCCGGCGTCCTCGTCTCCGGTGGCTCCATGGCCAACCTCGTGGGGCTCGCTGTCGCACGGAATGCCATGGCGGACTTCGACCTTCGCCGGCTCGGCGTCTCGGCCGCATCGCGGCCGATGGTGCTGTATGCCTCGACGGAAACGCACAGCTCCGTCCAGAAGGCCATGGAGCTGCTCGGCCTGGGAGACGACGCACTTCACAAGATCCCTGTCAATGACCAGTTCGAACTCGACGTTGCAGCGTTGGAAGCGGCTATCGCGGAGGACCGCGCGGCCGGCCGCATGCCGTTCTGCGTGGTGGGGAACGCCGGCACCGTCAACACCGGCACCATTGATGATCTCTCGGCGCTGGCGGCGCTCTGCCGGCGGGAGAAGCTGTGGTTCCACGTGGACGGCGCGTTCGGCGCCTTGGCGGCGCTGGTGCCAGAGTACGGCGATCGCCTGCGCGGCATGAAGCAGGCCGACTCGCTCGCGTTCGATCTGCACAAGTGGATGTACATGCCCTACGAGGTGGGGTGCGTGCTGGTGCGACATCCCGACGCGCATCGCGACACTTTCTCGCTCACGCCGGGCTACCTCACTCATGCTACCCGTGGCACCGCCGCCGGCGATGTCTGGTTCTCGGAGCTGGGCCCGCAACTGAGCCGGGGCTTCCGCGCGCTCAAGGTATGGATGAACATCAAGGCGTACGGGCTCGATACCTTCGCCGCGCTGATCGCCGGGAATATCCAGCAGGCGCGCTACCTGGGCGAGCTGGTGCGGAAGACGCCAGAACTGGAGCTGCTGGCCCCGGTCCCGCTCAACATCGTGTGCTACCGCTACGTGGTGCCCGGCTGGAGCGACGAGCAGTTGAACGCGCTCAACGCCGAGCTGCTGATCCGGCTGCAGGAAAGCGGCGTTGCCGTGCCGTCCAACGCCATGATCAACGGTCGCTATGCCCTCCGCGTGGCCAATACCAACTACCGGAGCGCGCGGGAGGATTTTGAGCTGCTGGTGGGGGAGAGCGTGAAGGTTGGCGACAGGCTGAAGGCTGAAGGCTGAAAGCTGAAGGCTCAAGGCAAAGCGCTGAAGGCGGAGCGTATCTAACGCTTTCAGCTTTCAGCCTTTAGCTTTTAGCCCTATGCTCTCAACTCTCAACTCTCAACTCCTCACTCCCATGCGCCCACTCGCCCTCATCGCCACGCTGACCCTCGCCGCCGCTCCGCTCGCAGCCCAGCAGCGCGCCCAGGTCAAGATCGCCCACGCCACTTCCGACCAGGTCCAGGCCGCCCTCGGCGCCGAGCTGGCCGGCCAGAAGTTTGCGCTGGGAGAACACAACGAGAAACACGCGGTCTTCTCAGCTGACGTCGGCAACCGGATGGAAACCGACGGGACCCAGCTGAAGCTGCGTTACGAACTGGAATTCCGGATGAAGCCGGACAAGGACAGTCTCGCCCTCTGGCTGCAGCGGGAAACCCTGGTGGGCGAGACCCGCGACGGGGAGGAGCGCCGCCAGGACCGCGACCCGAAGGACAACCTGGGCACCTTCCAGAACGTGCTGAACAACGTGAAAGCGCGGCTGGAAGCTCCGGCGGACTCGACAGGCGAGTCGTAAGTCGTACGTCGTAGGTCGTACGACTTACGACCTACGACTATATTACCTCTTCACCCTACAACCCGAGCTCCATGCCACCCACGGCTCGCACGTGTCCGTCGTGTCATACCCCGTTGCCCGCTGCGGCGCAGTTCTGCATGCAGTGCGGCCAGGCCACGCCCACCGAGCCCGGCGTCCCCCCCCGCACCATGCCCACCGGCGAGTTCGAGGTGGCCAAGGTCACCCGGGT
>DASSOW010000534.1:0-4060 GCA_035700175.1 Gemmatimonadales bacterium
GGGTCGCCCCTCGCGCACGCCAGCGCGGCAAGGCTCACCAATAGTAGAACACAACCCTTGGGCATCGGTCCTCCCACGCCTGGCGTTGGGATCGGCGTCACCGAACAATACGCGCCAACCCCTTGCGTGCGCCGCGGCAACGGCTTATACTGAACCACATGGTTCAGTTACAACGTTCCCCGCTCGATGCCTCGTTTGCTGCCCTGGCGGACCCCACCCGGCGCGGCGTCCTCGAGCGGCTGGGGCGGGCGGACGCCTCCATCACGGAGCTCGCCGACCAGTTCCGCATGACGCTCACGGGCATGAAGAAGCACGTCGGCGTCCTGGAGCAGGCGGGGCTCGTAACCACGGAAAAGGTCGGGCGGGTGCGGACCTGCCGGCTGGGCGAACGCCGTCTGGAAGAGGAGGCGGCGTGGATCAGGCGGTATCACCAGCTCTGGGAGTCCCGCTTCGACGAGCTGGACCGGATCGTTGAGGAATTGAAGCGAGAGCAGCGCGTCCACCGAAAGCGAAACGGAAAGTGAGCCCAGCGCCATGAAGAATCCCACGACAGTCGAACGAACGTCCGATCGTGAGCTGACCGTCACGCGCACCTTCAACGGTCCTCCCCACATCGTGTTCGAGGCCTGGACCCGGCCCGAGCTGTTCCAGCGGTGGTGGGTGCCGGCATCGATCGGGATCTCGCTCGTGTCCTGCGAGCTCGATGCCCGCACCGGTGGCACGTACCGCCTGGTCTTCAGCCACCCTGCCTCCGAGGAACCCGTCGCCTTCTTCGGCCGATACCTCGAGGTGACGCCCCCCTCGCGCATCGTGTGGACCAACGAGGAGGGCGCCGACGGTCCCGTGACCACCGTGACCCTCGAGGAGAATGAGGGCAGGACCCTGCTGGTCCTGCGCGAAGTCTATCCCTCGAAGGCAGCGCTCGATGACGCCATCGCCACTGGCAGCACCGGTACCAGCGCGGCAAGCGAGCAGTTCGAGCAGCTGGACGAGCTCCTCGCCACCCTGGTCAAGTCGTGAAAACGTTCCCACTATTGCTTGCCGTCGTCGTCGCGGCCGTCAGCCTGTCCGCGACCCCAACTACGGCTGCGGGGCAAGCCATGCGCACACCGGAAACAAGGGGATATGCCAAGGTGAATGGCGTCGAGCTGTACTACGAGATCCACGGTGACGGCCCACCACTGATCATGCTGCACGGGGGTGTCACCCCGTCGGAGATGTTCGGCGCGCCGCTCACCGAGATGGCCAGGACGCACAAGGTCATTGCGCCCCATTTCCAGGGGCACGGCCTGAGCAAGGACAGCAGCCGGCCGTGGTCGTTCGAGGCCTTCGCCGACGATGTCGCCGAGTTGATGGGACACCTCGGCATCGAGAAGGCCAGCGTGATGGGCTACTCCAGCGGCGGCCTCGTTGCGCTGCAGGTCGCGATCCGCCATCCCGAACTTGTCGACAAGCTGATCGTGGTCGGAGCCGCGTTTCGACCGGACGGCTACTACCCGGAGGTCCTCCAGGCCTTCGCGCAGATGCCTTCGGCGGCGCCGGAGATCGCGGCCCAGGTGCGCCAGTCGCCGCTCGCCTCACTGTATCCGTCGGTGAACTGGGAAACCGTGTTCCGGAAGACTGGTGAGCTGGCCAATCGAGACTACGACTGGTCCGCCGCCGTGGCGGGCATCAAGGCGCCGACACTGCTCATCTTCGCGGATGCCGACGCGATTCGACCGGAACACGAGGTGGAGTTCTACAAGCTGCTGGGCGGCGGCCAGCGCGACGCCGGCGTGGATGGCTCGCTGCGATCGCCGAACCGACTGGCGGTCATCCCGAACACGACCCACTACAGCATCCTGGGTTCTGCGGCGCTGACGGCGTTTGCGTCTGCGTTCCTGGAATCCCGGTAGCCCGGGGATGCGCCCCTGATCACTGTCTGCAGGTGACAGGGTCCCAACTGTCGCGGTGGATGCGCTGATCGTGCGGACCCGGGTTCGAGCGGAAGTCATTTCATTGCCGGCCCCGTGTCGGAAGGATCTCCGACACCAATCGGTGCAGCCTTGGCATCCCCCAACCAGGAGGCGAGGAACGTCCGGGCGTGCCGGCCGAGCCTGGTTGAGCTCATCGAGGCATGCTGCCTCGAGCGTCGGTCCATGCGGGCCGAGCGGGTGCCCCGTGACAGGCGCCGCGCGGGCGCCAGAGGTTCAGGGCACAGAGAAATGCGTCAGCTGGGCTTCAGGACCATGGCCCACGCCGCCAGGGCCAGGATGATCAGGTTCACCAGGAACCAGCTGCGTTGCTTCCGGAGCACCGAGGCCACGTCGACTGGCGCCGCACCATCCTCGGCGGCGGCCTTTCGGAGCTGGTTGAGGAGGGGACGGAGGAGGGTAACCCCGATGAGGATGAAGATGACGGCTGCAGCGAGGCCCCACAGGATCCACAGGGGCAGGCCAACATGCCCGACCAGTACCATCACGAGGCCGGAGAGCAGGGCCAGACCCGAGGCTGGACCAATCAGCCGAGGGCCGAGCCCCTCGGCGTACCGCAAGTACGCGCTGAGACCACCACGATCAGCGTGACGCGGGGTGATGCTATTGAGCACGAGGAGCGCGGCAAAACCACCCAGCCAGGCGGCAACCGAGAGGACGTGAACGAACTTGAGCCAGGTGTAGATTTCTCGCATGAGGCCCCCCTGCGGGTGAGTCGGCGGAGCGGCAGTGCAGGCTCGGCCCCGCCGGCGCGACTCAGCGGCGAACGCGGTACCGGATATGAGTGGCGTCCGGCGTGTCGATCACCCTGGCGACCTCCAATTCGACGCGCGACGGCAACTCCTCGAACAATCGACGGCCGCGGCCGAACAGCACCGGGATCTGGTGGATCTGCAACTCATCGAGCACCCCCACCTCGAGCGCCCGCTGCGCCGTGTAGGCGCCATGCACCAGCACGTATCGGCCGCCGGCGGCGGCCTTCGCCTGCGCCATCGCGCTCGCAATGCCGTCGGCCACGTACGTCACCAGCGAGTACTTGGCGACGGAAGGCCCCGGCGGCCGATGGCTGGGCACGAAGATCCGGACGCCGTGACGATCGCCTTCCCAGTGGTCGATCTGCTCCGCAGTGCGCCGGCCCACGACGATCGCGCCGAATGAATTCATCTCGTCGAACAGCTCGCCGACGGGCCCGGCCGGCCGGGAGAAGTCACCGAACCACTCATGCAGCCGGTCGAAGTCGTCACCGCCGGGGTTGCCCGGGCCGTCGTTCGGGCCCGCGATGTACCCGTCGAGCGACATCGACATGTAGAGCACTGACGCCGACACTTCGACCTCCTTGATCGCGATCCGAGATGTCACCTGTCCGGCTAACGACACGCAAATCAACTGCGGGGCGGCGGCCGCAGCAAGATCATTGGCACCCGGAGGCCGCCGCCCCACCTGCGATTTGAATGTCAGGCAGGGCACGTCGATCCAGCTCGGCAAAGAGCACGTCGCGCTGGTCGGGGGCGAACGCCAAGTATGGGAACGAAATGCGTCGGCCCACCGCCGAGCGAATGCGCACGGTGCCAAACGGGGTCCAACCGCGCTGGTATCCGCGATAGTCCGCCCAGCGAACCTTCTCTTCACTACCAAAAGAAGCAAACGTGATCGCTTGATCGTCCCACCGGAGCTCAGCGGCCGGTAGCCACGCGGCACCGCTGTTCATAGCCAGTTCGTAGAGCACGGTCGCGAGCGGGGATGCCAGTAGACTACGAATGAGCACGCGGATCGAAAACGGCTCAGCGATTGAATGATGGGACGTATGCAGCACCCACCACGTACACAGCGGCACAACGACCAGCGCGACGCCGTTGAGCATTAGCAGAAAGCGGACACGTTGCCAGCGGGTCTGTGTCAGAACCATGTGAGGATGCGTGTCTCCGGTACCCTGCCTGACGGGTAGTCGACTGTTTGTTGGGGATCTTTCCATATTACGCGATTACGCGGCCTGATTTGATCCGGAAAGACTGCGAGGCCCGTGCCGGTCAGCTGGTCCGCCGGACTCCACACCCGAGCCCGCCCACCACCCCACCAGCGCCCCGGGT